>JACMLI010000408.1 GCA_014379705.1 Gemmatimonadaceae bacterium | reverse complement strand
GCTCGCAAGGGCGGCTCGAAGGGGCCGGCGACCTGCTGTGGCGCCGGGGTGACCTCGGGCTCACGCTCGATGGCGGGGCGCGCAACATCGACCTTGCGCCGGGCGTCGCCGGTGAGACGGACACGTACGCGCGACGTGGGAATGGACTCGCCACCGTCATCTGGGACGCGCGCGCCGACACGCGCCTGACGACGAGCCTCATGGGCGTGCTCGAGCGGCAGCGCTATCGCGTCGGGCAGCTCTATCGGTTCGCCGACAACCTGCAGTGGGCGGGACGCGTCGCCGGCGAGCGGACGTCGTCGCTCGGTCGCATGACGGCGTCGATGTACGGCACCGCCTTCCAGCACCTCTCGCGGGCCAGTACCCTCGATGCGCCGGTGTCGGGGAGTGGAGATCGCGATCGACAGGCGCTCTGGCAAGGTGAGTTCCTGTGGAACGCGATGGCGCGTGGCGTGGCGATCGATGCGGGGACGCAGTTGCGTCACGAGCAGATCACCGCGGACCGGGTGCTCGACCGGCGTCGCGACGTGTCGAGCGTCGAACCCTTCGTGCAGGCGACGATCACGTCGGGGGCGTTCAGCGTCGTGCCGGGGGTTCGCTCGACGTTCAGCAGCCAGTGGGGGACGTTCGTCGCCCCGCGCCTCGCCGCGATGTGGCGTCCGCGTCCCGAGTTTGCGCTGCGGGCGTCTGCCGGACGCGGCTTCCGCGCGCCGGACTTCAAGGAGCTCTACCTCGACTTCGTGAACTCCGCCGCCGGCTATGCCGTGGAAGGGAACCCGGACCTGCGCCCGGAACGCTCCACGGCCTTGTCGTTAGGTGCGGAGCTCACCGGGCGCCGCTGGTGGGGGCGCGCTGGCGCGTGGGCGACGGACTACCGGGACTTCATCGAGACGAGCGAGCCCGATGCGCGCGGCACGTACACCTACCGCAACCTCACGCGCGGCGTGATGCGCGGCCTGGAACTCGAGGGCGGGCTCGAGCGCGGTGCGTGGGAGGTTGACGTTGGCGCCGACTTCCTGCACTCCCGCGACCGGACCAGCGGCACCGCGCTCCTTGGACGCGCGCGCGAAGTCGTGCGGGGTTCGGTGAGCGGGCCAATCGCCGGGTCGATGCGCGGCACGACATCGGTGGTGTACACCGGACGCACGCCGATCAACCGCGACCTCGCCACGAACGCCCTGCTGGAGCGCGGCGGCTGGGCCCGCGTGGACGCGCGCCTCACGCAGCCCCTGCCCTCGGGGCTCACCTGGTCGCTCGGCGTCACCAACCTGCTCGACCGCGAGATGGGGACGTCGTGGCCCGGGTTCACCGGACGCCAGTTCGTGACGTCCCTGGCGTGGCGCGGCGGGCCGGTCTCGCGTTAGGCGAAGGCGATCAGCAGGCACCCGGCCGCGATCAGGCCCACGCCGAGCACCCGGGGGCGCGAGAGGCGTTCGCCAAGGAGCCAGGCGCCGAGCAGGACACCGAACACGATGCTGAGCTGCCGAAGTCCGATGACGAGGCTCGAGGCATCGGTGCGCAGGGCGAGCAGGGTGAGGAAGTACGACCCCATGTTCAACGCGCCGATCGCGACGATGGCCCCGCGATGCGCCTGCCACGTCGCGCGGCGCTCCTCCACCGCCGTGTGCCGCCACGTCCAGCCCCCCCACAGCACGGCGACCACGGCCGTGTAGAGGTACATGTACGC
>JACMLI010000051.1 GCA_014379705.1 Gemmatimonadaceae bacterium | reverse complement strand
GGCGTGAGCGGAAGGACACTGGCGTGCGTGCGCGCCTCGATCTCGGGCCACAGGTCGCGCGAGGGCGCCATGCCCGGGAGCACCGCGGCCTGCCGCGCAATCTCGCGCAGGTCGGCGACAAGGGCGCGACACTCGGCGCACGATGCCAGGTGCAGTTCGGCATCGGCGACCGCGGAGTCGCTCTGCGTCCCCTCGAGATACTCGGGGAGCTGCGCCTCGAAGGCGGGACAAGTCAGGTTGAGATGCGTCATCGCTGCAAAGCCTCGCGGAGGAGCATGCGGGCGCGATGGAGTTGTGCCTTGCTGCCACCAGCGGTGATGGAGAGCATACCGGCAATCTCCTCGTGCTTGAACCCCTCGACATCATGTAGGACAAAAATTCGTCGAGCCCCGGGGGGAAGGCGGGCGATTGCCGCCTCCAGATCGATGGACGCACCAGGCAGCGAAACCGATGCGCCCACGGGGAGCGAATCGAGTCCTTCCTGGTCGTCATCGAAACGGGACCGGGCCCGCCCCTCCGACTTCCGCGCGTTCAGGACCACGTTGACGGCCAACCGATGAAGCCACGTGGAGAAGGCGGCCTCGCCGCGAAACTGGTTCAGCTTCTCCCAGGCGCGAACGAACACGTCCTGCGTGAGTTCCTCGGCGTGCGACCGGTCGTTGACCATTCGCGCACAGACGGCAAGGATCCGATTGACGTGTTGTCGGTAGAGTCGCTCGAAGGCCCGACGATCACCCGACGCGGCAAGAGCCACATCAGGGGCGTCGCTCTCCGTCCTGAGAGATTCGCGCTCCAGTTCCGCCACCGTCATTTCCAAGGCCGGTCCTTGCCTGCTCACTTCGTTGGATAACGATGTGGGGCAAAGGGTTTGAACGTCTCCCTACGTTGATGCGAGCCGGAGGGTTACGTGGCAAGCGAGGGGTACTGCACGCGGGGGTACTGCAAGCGGGAGATAGGGCGAGCGGGGGATGCAGCGAGCGGGGGAAGGTTCGAGCGTTGAGCACCGTCCACGCTCGCTAACCGTTCGCTCTTTCACCAGCTCCTTCCCCCGCTCGCATCATCGCCCGCTCGCTCCATCTCGCTAAATCGACCTTCCCTTCGGCAACCACGGCGCCAGCCGCTCCCTCAGCGTTCTCAGCGCACGCGCCATGTGGGCTTCCACCGCTTTCACCGAAATGCCCAGGGCCGCGGCGACTTCGGCGTACTTGAGGCCCTGGACGCGGTTCATCTCGAAGACCACCCGGCAGCGGGGCGGGAGGGAATCGATCGCTTCGCGCAGGGCGACCTCGATCTCCTGTTCCGAGGCGCCGGCGTCCGCATTGCTGGGGGCCGGCAGCGTGTCGGTGTCGAACTCCTCGCGGTTCTCCACCTTGAGGTGGCGCAGGCGGTTGAGGGCGCGGTTTCGCGTCGACTGGAAGAGGTAGGCCTGCGGCGAGCCCTGGATCACGAGTGTCTCACGACGCTTCCACAGCTCCAGCATGACGTCCTGCACCGTTTCCTCGGCACTCTCCCGCTCCCGAAGCATGCGCTCGGCAAACTGCACGAGCGGTGCATACCAGGTCCGGAAGATCAGGTCGAACGCGGCTTCGTCACCCAGGCGAAGGCGTTCAAGCAGTGCTGCTTGCTGGGCTGGGTCGGTTGAAGCCATTGGCCGTGCATTCTACCCGACTACCGGACGCCGCGCGATGGATCGGGGTGGCCGGCCCCAAGCAAATGCCCAGGCGAACGACACGGGGCTCGGCCTTCACCGCAGCGACGAGCAGCGGGTGCGCAGGTGGGGTGGGCTAGGGTATCTTCGGGGAGACGTGTCCCCCGAGGCATGACCGGCCCTACCCCCCAGCGACCCACAGCCGACGCCCCCCCCGATTGGGAGGCGATTGCACGCTACGTCTCCGGTGAGAGCGATGGGGCCGAGCGTGAGCTGGTGCGGGCCTGGCTGGTGGCGAATCCCGAGGACCACAAGCTCGTCGAGGCCCTCGATCGCATCGTGGCCGACGTTCCTGTCGAGCTGCCCGCCGGACTGGACATCGAGGGGGCACTCCGCCGAACCAAGGCCGCTGCCGGGGGGAGTCCGATCCTCCGTCTCGAAGCCGCTGCCCCGCGTCTCAGTCGATTCCCGGCGGCCCGGGCGCGCCCGCAGTGGGTGGTGCGCGCCTTTCAGGCGGCAGCGCTCTTCGGCGTCATCGCCATTACCGCGACCATCTGGCGCTACCGCTCCGAGCCGTCCCCGCAGGTCGCGACCGTTACGACGTATCGCGCGTCGCTCGGGAAGCCCGATTCGGTCACGTTGGCCGATGGAAGTCGCGCCATCCTCGCTCCGGGGAGCGAGCTTGCGGTGACCGCGACCTACGGCACGGCCGGCCGTGAAGTCGCGCTGCGCGGCCAAGGCTGGTTCCGGGTTGTGCACGATGACGCCAGGCCGTTCGTGGTCAAGGCGGGTGACGCGGAGATCCGCGATGTGGGTACCGAGTTCTCGGTGAACCATCGCGCGAACTCCGGGGTTCTTGTTCAGGTGCACGAAGGCGCGGTCATCGTAAGGGGCTCGTCCCAGGAGGCGAGTGCCGGGGTGCTGCTCCACCAGGGTGATGAGGCGGTGGTCGCGCAGGGCGCGGTGACATCGACGCAGCGGGGGACGGTTCCGGCGGACGCGACAGCCTGGGTGTCAGGGCTCTTGCGCTTCCGCGATGTCCCCCTTGCGGAGGTCGTCGAAACGGTGCGGCGCTGGTATGGGATCGAGATTCGGGTCGATGATCCGGCGCTCGGTGCCACGAAGGTATCGATCGACGTTAACGCCGGCTCCATTGGGGGAGTCGCACAGGAATTGGCGCTCACGGTCGGGGGCCGCGTGGACAAGCGCGGCGATACACTGGTGGTGCGCGCAGGGCAGGGAGCTCGGTAGGCAACGCAGGGTGGGTCCAAGGTGACCCATGGCAGGGCGCAGTTGGCAGGCACCCGATACCGGCGTCATGGTGAAACGGCTGGCAATCATCGGCACGTTGTTGATTGCGCCCCTCGTTCCAGCGGGGGCGCAATTGTCGTGCGTGACGGCGCCGTCCATCGTGGGCCAATGGCCCGCGCCCCTCGATCGTCAGGTCGTGATTGGTGACGGTGTGCTCAGCGTTCGGGACGCGATCGAGCGCGCAGGAACCGCGGCCCGCGTGCACTTCACGTATCAAGCCGACCTCCTGCCACAGGACCGGACGGTGTGTGCGGGCGCGGCGAAGATGCGTCTCGGGGATGCCCTGGTGCAGTGGCTGGATGGGAGCCGTCTCAAGGCCGTCGTGGCGGGTGAGGATCGCGTCGTGCTGGCGTTCGTGCGCGCCGTGAGTGCTCCGGCACCGCCACCGAGTGGCTCGGCCATGGCCACCGCGCAACTCGCGCCGGTGGTCGTCGTCGAGCAGGGGCAGCCGACAACGCGAGAGAATGCGACCATCTCCCGGACGGTGGTGACGGGGGAGCAGCTCGAGGCCACGGGTTCTCCGAGTATGGCGCAGGCATTGAGCGGCGCCGTTCCCGGACTCTGGATGTGGAGTCCATCGCCGACGTCGATCGGTGGGGGGATGGCGTCGTTGCGTGGCGCGAGCTCGTTCGGTGCCAGCTATCCCAAGGTGTACATCGACGGGATCGAGGTGGCGAACCCGCTCTTCCTGTCGCAACTCGCGACCGACCAGATCGCGCAGGTCGAGGTGATTCGCGGGCCGCAGGGTTCGGCGCTGTACGGGGCGGGCGCGATCGGGGGCGTCATCAACATCACCACGCGCGCCGCGGCGGGCATGGCCGATGGGCGTCGCGTGTCGCTGCGCAGCACGGCAGGGATCGCCGAGAGTGCGTATTCTCCGTTAGGCGCGTTCGTGCAGGACCATGCGCTCAGCGCACAGGTGGGCGACGCCGGGCGCTCCCTGGGCCTCGGCCTCTCCACGTCGACGATCGGCGCCTTTATTCCAGGGGCATTCAGCCAGCTGGTGCACGCGTCGGCCGCCGCCGGATTCGTGGGCGCGAAGAGCCGGCTGCAGCTCACGGCGCGCTTCTTCAGCCAGCAGGCGGGGAACACGACGAGTCCGTTGCTCCCCGACCGTCCCCCGGTCCTGGCCGTGACGTCGGGGCCCTCGATGAAGGGGCCGTCCGGCGGGACGGGCACGGCGTCCGACCAGGGCGGCTTTGTCACGTCGTCGACGGACAGCGCGGCCGCGCAGGACGTGAAGCAATACACGATCGGGGGCACGTGGGCGGTTGCATCCGATCGTTGGACCCACACGGTCGTCGCTGGCGCGGACGGCTATCGCCTCGACAACGTGGCGCTCATGCCCGGCATGCTGCGGACGCCGGGGGACTCGGCCCTGCTGGCCGCCTCCGGTGGCGCGGACCGGCTGAGCACGCGCTGGTCGGGGGTCACCGAGTTCGGGTCGCGCGACCGGGTCTCGACGCGCCTCACCCTGGGAGCGGACCACTCGGCCCTGCGGGATGCGTCGATAGGCACGACGGTGGGCCAGCACGACCAGGACGTGGCCCCGATCTGGCGGAACACGTCGGGCATCAGTGCCCATGCCGACGTGTCGCTCCTCCGGTCGCTCACGCTCAACGGCGGACTGCGGTTCGAGCGCAACTCCGGGTTCACGATCCTGAGCGGCGCGACCGCGCTGCCCTCGCTGGGAGCGGCATTCCGCCGGCAGGTCGGCGTCGCGGGCATCACCCTGCGCACGGCGTACGGCAAGGCGATCTCGCCAGCACGCGTCTCGATGCGTCCCACCGCGTGGGGCGGCCGGGCACCGACGATCCTGTCGCTCGAGCCGGAGGAGCAGGCCGGCATCGAGTTCGGTGCCGACGTCACCCTGGGCTCGCGGTTCACGGCGCGCCTCACGCGCTACGACCAGCGGGCGACAAACCTCGTACAGCCAGTGGCGTCCGCGCCGCATTCCGGCGGTGGAGGATTCAGCTACCAGTGGCAGAACGTCGGCGCCATCACGAACGATGGCTGGGAAATGGAAAGCAATGTGGCCCTCGGGGCGTTGTCCCTGAGCGGTGCCCTCGGCCTGACGGACAGTCGCGTGGAGCGCGTCGCGTATGGATACACCGGCGACCTGCGCGCGGGTGACCACGTGCTGCAGGTCCCGAGGCGGACGGTGAGCGTGAGCGCCACGTGGGCGGGCCGCGGTTGGTCCGGCTCCGGCACGCTTGCGCGCGCCTCGCAGTGGACGAACTATGACTGGCTCACGTTGTCGGGTGACCTGTCTGATCCGCAGATGACGCCGCCCCACGGCGCGGCGCTGCGTGCGTACTGGCGCAACTACCCGGGCGTCACGCGCCTGCGCGCCTCGTTCTCGCGCGATATCACGACGGCGTTCGGGCTCGTGGTCTCGGCGGAGAACCTGCTGAACGCGCAGGCCGGTGAGCCAGACAACGTCACGATCGTGCCGGGGCGCACGCTCCGCGCGGGCCTTCGCGCCCGGTTCTAGGTCTCGTCCGCCTCGCGACTGCCGAACGACCCGGGCTCCGGCCTTCGCCGGAGCGATGGAAGCGTCAGGAGATCCAGGTGCCTAACGCGCGCGTGAGCAGGGAGAGCGCGAGGCCGAATGCGCTCATGCCCCCGGCGATCACGGCGAGCCGTTGAACCACGGGCCGCCACGCGCCCGCGCTGGCTCCGCGCTCCATGATGATCCACGCGCCGAAGGCAGCGATGGCTGTGCCGGCAAGGGAAAGGCGCCACCAGGACGGTGCGAAGAGGAGCACGCCGGCGGCGAGAAGCGCGCCCGACG
>JACMLI010000407.1 GCA_014379705.1 Gemmatimonadaceae bacterium | reverse complement strand
CCGCTCGTACCACTGGATCGCCATGCCGTCGAAGGTGTCGCCGTTGCGGTAGTCGGTGATCGCCCGGTGGTGCTGCTCGTAGCGGACGATGTAGCGGCAGAACACCGGCTCGTCGGCGATCATCCGGCCGTGGGCCCGCCACTCCTCGTGGAACTCCTCGATCGAGAGGGCGGGGTTCCGCTTCACCAGCTCCGTGAGGGCGCGCGCCGAGAAGCCATCGGCGTCGAAGACATGCCCGGACCGGTCGATCACGCCAACGATCCGCAGCTTTACGCCGCCGGCCTTCGCCCGCGGCATCATCCGCGCGAGCGCCCGCCCGATCTGCCCGAAGCCGAGAAGGATCACGTCGGCGCGCTCGGCACGCGTCACCCCGCCCCCGCCGATGCGATTGAGCTGGAAGGCACCATGCACGCGCCGCACGGCCGCCACCGCGTCCCGATCGCGCACCACAAAGGAGATGTTCAGCTCAGAGGAACCCTGAGCAATTGCGACGAGATTGATGCCACCGCTCGCCAGCGACTCGAACACGCGCGCGGCGATCCCCGGCGTGCCCGACATGCCCATGCCGACCACCGCGATGGTCGTCATCCCCACGGCCACCTCGACGCCATCGATTTCGTGATGGCGCAGTTCGTTGGCGAACGCGCGCTCGAGCGCCGTGCGCGCGGCCACCGCGCTCGCCTCGGGCACTGAAAAGCAGATCGAGTGCTCCGACGAGGCCTGGGAAATGAGCGACACCGAGACGCCGGCATCGTGCATCGCGGCGAATGTGCGGGCGGCGATGCCGGGCACGCCAAGCATGCCGTTCCCGCTGACCGTCACGAGGGCCTGCTGCCCAATGGAGGACAACGCCTTCACCGGGTATTCACGGAGCGTACGGCGCTGCGACACCTCGCTCCCCGGTGCCTCTGGATCCCCGAAGGGCCGCACGCGAACCGGGATGCGTCGGTCACCGAGAGGGATGAGCGCGCGCGGGTGAAGCACCTTGGCCCCGTAGTACGCCAGCTCGGCCGCCTCGCGCGGCGTCAGCTGGGGAATGACCCGCGCGTCGGGCACGATGCGAGGATCGGCGGTGAGCAGCCCGGGGACGTCCTTCCAGAGGGTGACGTCAACGGCGCCCAGCGCACGGGCGAGGAGCGTCGCCGAAAGGTCGGATCCGCCGCGCCCGAGCGTGGCCACGTGCCCATCCGGCGTCCGTCCGATGAACCCGGGGATCACGGGCACCACGCCGCGCTCGAGGTGGCGACCGAGTGCTTTCCGCGCGGTACGGTCGGTGAGAGCAAGTTCGGGGGACGCGCCTCCAAAGTGTCCGTCGCACGCGATGACGTCGATGGCGTCTACGTACTCGGCGCGCACTCCCGCGGCGACCAGGGCGCCCGCCATCAGCCGTGCGCTCAGGCGCTCCCCGCGGGCCACGATGTAGTCCGACGTCTTGGGCGTGAGTTCGCGGAGGGTGGCAAGCCCATGTGCGAACGACTGGAGCTCGCCGAACGAGCGGGAGATCGCCTCACGCAGCGCCTTCCGGGGCGACCCGGCGGGGACCAGGGCATTGCAGGCGGCGAGATGGCGTGCCTGCAGGTCGCTTGCAGCGCTTACGAGCGCATGCTCATCCCCGGATGCCGCGCGGATTGCGCCGTTGAGGAGGATGTCCGTCACCCCCGCCATGGCCGACACCACCACCACGATCGGTCGCGGTTGTGCCGACAGGATGTCGACGGCGTGCCGGATGGCGGCGGCGTCAGCGAGCGAGGCTCCGCCGAGCTTGTGGATGTGGGGGCGCATTGGCACCCAATCTATTTGGGACGGGCGCCAGTGGGGTGCGGGATCAGCGACGTAACGGGGGTGGGCGTATCGGTGCTGTGCGCTCGCTTGCCGGGGATCCGGCCAGTAACGTTGGGCGCCGGAACTTCCTGGTTCACCCTTGCCCCAAAGTCAGCCATGCTGCACAAGCTTCGTTGGCGTCGGCTCGCCCTTGCGGTCACCGCGGTCGCGCTCGGTGCGACCACCGCCGCCGCGCAGGCCAAAGTCACCTCGCCGAAGGAGTTCTTCGGCCACAACGTCGGGGATGACTACTACCTCTCCAATTACACGCAGTTCGCGGATTACTGGCGCAAGATCGACGGGGAGTCGAACCGGATGGTCGTGGAAGAAATAGGCAAGTCGGCCGAGGGTCGCCCGCAGCTCATGGCGATCATCACCGCGCCCGAGAACTTCCGGAACCTCAACCGCTACAAGGAAATCGCGAGGCGGCTCGCGCTCGCCGAGGGGTTGACCGACGAACAGGCGAAGGCGCTCGCGAAGGAAGGAAAGGCGGTCGTGTGGTTCGACGGCGGTTTGCACGCCACCGAGGTGCTCGGCGCGCAGCAGCTCATCGAGACGGTGTATCAGCTCATCTCGAAGAACGACGAGGAGACGCAGCGCTTCCTCAAGGACCTGATCATCCTGGCGGTGCACGCGAACCCGGATGGCATGGAGCTCGTGTCCAACTGGTACATGCAGGAGAAGGACTCGCTCAAGCGCAACATGAGCATCCCGAGCCTGTACCAGAAGTACATCGGTCACGACAACAATCGTGACTTCTACATGCTCAACCAGCCGGAATCGATCAACATCGCGCGGATCCAGTACCACGAGTGGTTCCCGCAGATCGTCTACAACCACCACCAGACGGGCCCGGCGGGCACCGTGATGTTCGCGCCGCCGTTCCGCGATCCGTTCAACTACACGTTCGACCCGCTGATCCCGTTAGGCATCGACATGGTGGGGTCGGCGCTGCACACGCGCATGGCGGTGGAGAACAAGCCGGGCGTAACCATGCGGTCCGGCTCGAGCTATTCGACCTGGTGGAACGGTGGCCTCCGCACGACGGTGTACTTCCATAACATGATCGGGCTGCTCACCGAGACGATCGGCAATCCGACGCCGATGGAGATCCCCCTCGTCGTGAACAACCAGCTGCCGCGCGGCGACCTGCCGTTCCCGATCGCGCCGCAGAAGTGGCACTTCCGGCAGTCGGTGGACTACTCGGTCACGGCGAACTACGCCGTGTTCGACATCGCCTCGAGTCGCAAGCAGGACTTCCTCTTCAATATCTACCGGATGGGGAAGAACATGATCGACCGCGGCAACAAGGACACGTGGACGGTCTCCCCCACCGATGTCGCGCAGCTCCAGGAGAAGATTGCGCGTGACCGTGCCGCGAATGCGGCGACGGGCAACGGACGCGACCGCCTGACGGCGGCGCTCAACCCGTTCGGTGGCTCGGTGCCCTCGACCTACTTCGCGGAACTGCGCAAGCCCGACCATCGCGATGCGCGCGGCTACATCATGTCGGCCAGCGAGGGTGACTTCCTCACGGCGACGAAGTTCGTGAATGCGTTGCGCAAGACCAACGTCGCGGTGCATCGCGCGACGTCGCCGTTCACCGTGGCGGGCAAGTCGTACCCGGCCGGATCGTACGTGGTCAAGACGGCGCAGGCCTTCCGCGCCCACGCGCTCGACCTGTTCGAGCCGCAGGATCACCCGAACGATTTCGCGTACCCGGGCGGCCCGCCGAAGCCGCCGTACGACAACGCCGGCTGGACGCTCGCCTACCAGATGGGCGTGAAGTTCGACCGCGTGCTCGACGGCTTCACCTGCCCGTGCGAACCGATCACCGGCATGGCCGTCGCGCCGGCGGGCGTGGTCGCCGGCAACGGCAAGGGATACCTGCTCAACCATAACGCGAACGACGCCTTCCTCGCGGTCAATCGCGCCATCAAGAGCGGTGCGACCGTCTCGTGGACCAAGGTGTCGCAGCAGGTGAACGGGAAGACGTATCCGGCGGGCTCCTTCTATATCGAAGGCGGTTCGAAGGACGTGCTGACCAAGGCGGCCAGGGATCTCGGCCTCACCTTCGATGCCGCCGAGGGCGCAGGTGCGGGCGCCGCGCGACTCAAGGCGCCACGCATCGGCCTGTGGGACCAGTACGGTGGCTCCATGCCGTCGGGTCACACGCGCTGGCTGCTCGAGCAGTTCGAGTTCCCCTTCGAGGTCGTGTATCCGCAGGGCATCGATGCGGGCAACCTGCGCGCGAAGTACGACGTGCTCGTCTTCGTGACGGGCGCCATCCCGGCCAAGGTCGTCCCCGGTGCCGCACCGGCGGCGCCGGGCTTCGGTGGCGGCTTCGGCCGCCAGCCCAACCCGGCGGACGTGCCTGAGAAGTATCGCGCGACCCTCGGTCGCCTCACGGAGGAGAAGTCGATCCCCGCGATCAAGAAGTTCCTCGATGACGGCGGCACGGTCATCACCATCGGGACGTCGACAAACCTGGCGCAGCATCTTGGCCTGCCGCTCAAGGACTACATGGTCGAGCGCACGCCGACGGGTGGCGAACGGGAGCTGCCTCGGGAGAAGTTCTACATCCCGGGCTCGCTGCTGCGTGTGAGCGTCGACAACACGCTACCGATCGCGGCGGGCATGCCGACGGAAGCCGACGTGATGTTCGACGAGTCCCCGGTCTTCCGGCTCGAGCCGGACGCCGCGCTCAAGGGCGTGAAGCCGATCGCCTGGTACGCCTCGGACCGCACCCAGCGCTCGGGGTGGGCCTGGGGCCAGAACTACCTGGAGGGGGGCGTCGCGGCGGCCGAGGCCAACTACGGAAAGGGGAAGGTGTACCTGTTCGGCCCCGAAATCCTCTTCCGTGCGCAGCCGCACGGGACGTTCAAGTTCCTGTTCAACGGGATCTACGCGCCGACGGAGACGGCCGTCCAGTAGGGGCGGGCGGGCAGGCAGGCGGCCGGGAGGCAACAACAGCAGAACGGGGCGATCGCAATTGCGGTCGCCCCGTTCTGCTCTGCGATCGTCGCTCCGGCGAAGGCCGGAGCCCCGTGTCGTTCACGAGGGCAGCACAACCACCCTGGGCTCCTGCTTTCCCAGGAGCGACGGGTAGTCAACTTCGGCTCCGCCTGCCCGCCTGCCCGCCTGCCCGCCTGCCCGTCAGCGAAGCTTCGCTCCCGTCAGCATGCCTAACGCTCCCAGCGTCGACTGCGCCGCATTGAGCCCGAGCCGGAAATCCTTGTCCGAATACGTCGTGAAGAGGTCCGTCGGCTGGTGCCAGTTTGGGTCCCAGCCATTGCCGATCTCAGCGCCGCGCTGGTTCTCGCGGAGGCTGATCGCGGCAATGATGTCCTGGAACGGGCCCGAGTCCGTGTTCGTCATGTGCGGTCCCACGGTCGCGGGGTAGTCGGTCGCGTACTTCTCGTTGGCCGTGTGCACGGCCCACGCGAGCGCCTGCGAGGCGGCGGCCATCTTCGAGTTCGACTGGAACTCGACGTTGACGTCGGCCTCGGGACGCTGCTCGGGGGGCAGCGTCCCGTCGGCGCGGGGCATGCCGTGGTCGAACATCATCATGTCGTGCTGGATCATGCCAAGCCACTTTGGCTCCGGATATTTCCCGGACCCCGCCGGCTCCTCCTTTCCCTGCAACGCCTGCCGCTGCTCGACGTAGGCGCGGGCGCCGTTCAGTCCCGTCTCCTCGTTGTTCCAGAGGACGAAACGGATCGAGCGCTCGGTCTGCACGTCAGGGCTCGAGAAGACGCGAGCCAGCTCCATCACGATCGCGGTGCCGGAGCCATCGTCGTTCGCGGCCTCACCCCAGCCAATGCCATCCATGTGCGCCCCGACGATGTACATCTCGTCGGGGCGCGTCGTGCCGACCTTGGTGCAATAGACGTTTTGTCTCATGCCGGGCGAGCTGGGCCCCGAGTTGAGCGCGCGCAGGCGGGCGTCGGGCTGCGCGAGGGAATCGTTGTTCACTCCCGTGCGCGCGCGGATCCCGCGCGGGCGGCTCCCTCCAGCGCCGGT
>JACMLI010000406.1 GCA_014379705.1 Gemmatimonadaceae bacterium | reverse complement strand
GCCTGCTTCGGCGCTGGCGCCTGTGCGGAAGCCACGATCGGGGCGAAGAGCAGCGCGGCGCGGCAGGCGCGGGTCAGGATGCGGGACGTCATCTCAGTTCTCCTGGGCGCCGGCGGCCGGTGCATCCTTCGCACCGGGAATGATCGTGTAGACGGTGCGGTTCTCGCGGCGCAGGAACTCGCGCGCGGTGGCCATCACCTGTTCCGGTGTCACCTTCGCGAACTCCGCTTCGAGACGGTTGAAGCGATCGGGATCGCCGTCGAAAAGGGCGAATGAGGCAAGCAGATCGAGCTTCCCCAGCCCCGAGAACTCGTCGACGATGCCGTACAGCGAGGACCGGAGCTTGGTGCGCGCGCGCGCGAGCGTGGCGGAGTCCACCGGCGCCGTGCGCAACGACTCCACCTCGGCATCGATGACCGTGAGCAGCGAGTCGGCGCTCACGCCCTTGTCGTGGTACACCGAGAGCATCCACAACATCGGGCCCTCGTAGTTGAACATGTTGCCGAGCCCCCAGTTGATCCCCGCGCCGATGTCGCTCGTCAGGCCGGTGCGCTGCACGAGGGCGTCGTAGAGCCTGGAGTCGCGTCCCTGGCCCAGGATCTGGTCGATGAGGCCGAAGGCGAACCAGTCCGGGGTCCAGCGGTCGGGCACGTGGTAGGCGATGCCTAACGCGGGGCGGTTGGCGAGGGCGTCGCGACGCGACGCGCGCTGTTCCTTCTCCTGGCGCGGCTCCGTCATGTCCGGCGGGGCCGGCTGGTCGACGGCCGGGATGTCGGCGAAGTACTTCGTGATCCACGCCGTCGCCTGCGCCGGGTCGAAGTCTCCCACGACCACGACCACCGCATTGTTCGGGGCGTAGAACGTCTTGAAGAAGGCGCTCGCGTCCTCGAGCGTCGCCGCATCGAGCTCGGCCAGTTCGCCGTAGAAGTTGTGCGCGTTGTACCAGTTCTTGTTCGCCGCCATCGGCAGGTCGATCCAGGGGAAGCTGCCGTAGGGCTGGTTGAGCACGTTCACTCGCACCTCGTTCTTCACCACGTCCTTCTGGTTCTGCAGACTCGTGCCGTCGATGGCGAGGCCCTTCATGCGATCGGCCTCGGCCCAGAGAATCGTCTCGAGCGTGTGCGAGGGGACGACCTGGTAGTAGTTCGTGAAGTCGAAGCGCGTCGAACCATTCAGGATCCCGCCATTCGACTCGACGAGCTTGATGAACTCGAGCTTCCCGAGGTTCGACGAGCCCTGGAACATCAGGTGTTCGAAGAGGTGCGCGAATCCCGTGCGATCGCGCGGCTCATTGCGAAAGCCCACGTGGGAGTAGACGCCCACCCCGACCGTCGGGGCCGTCGTGTCCCGCGACATGACGACCTTGAGGCCGTTGGGCAGGGTGTCGTACGTGATGGGAACGGTCAGCGCGCCACCGGCGGGGACGGCCGTGTCGGACGACTCTCCTGTCGCGCACCCGGCGAGGGAGAAGACCGCGAGCGCGGTGACGGACCAACGACAGGTGAAGTTCATCGGCTCTCTGGCTGACGGCTGGTTGAGCTACGCAATGGCAGCGCCTCCCGTTCGTCAACGGAGACGTGACGCGGTGAGTTTCGAGGGGCTTGCTACGAGATCGCGCCCGGCCTTCGCCGGAGCAAAGGGGAGACGCGTCTACCGCGAAGGCTCCACCGCCTTTGCCGTCCGGATCGCCGCAAGGTTCGTCGTGCCCATCTGGCGCATGGTCAGCTCGAGTTCCTTCTGGAGCAGCACGAGCACGGCTTCGACACCCTTCTGCCCGAATGCCGCGAGTCCCCACAAGTAGGGCCGTCCGACGCCGACGGCGGTCGCGCCCAACGCAAGTGCCTTGAAGACGTCGGTTCCGCGTCGGACTCCGCCGTCCAGCATCACGGGAATGCGCCCCGCCACCGCCTGGACCACCTCAGCAAGACTGTCGATCGTTGCCTTGCCGCTCTCCTCCGCGCGACCGCCATGGTTTGACACGACGATCGCGTCAACGCCGTGTTGCACGGCCAGTCGCGCGTCGATCGCGGTGACAATTCCCTTGATCACGAGCTTCATCCCGGGAACGGCCTGCCGCATTCGCTGCACGTACTCCCACGTCATTCCCGGATCCTCGTAGCCGGTCACCTTCGCGAGGTCCACACCGTCGAACATCGGTTTCCGACGCATCACGCCTGGGAATCCTGACACGTGGCAGTCCGCGCACTCGCGAGCGTCCACCCGTGCCGACCGCATTTGCGTCTCGAGGTTGCGCCCCGCGTTGAGGTCCACCGTGAGGATCAGCACCTGGCATCCCGCGCGCTGCGCGCGTTTGGCTATCGCCTGTGCGACAGCTTCAACGTTCGTCGGGTACAGCTGGTACCACACCGGCCGCCGCCTCGCCGCATTCACGTCCTCAACCGATGTCGTGGTCACGCCCGAGAGCATCTGGAGGATGTTGAACTTGCCGGCCGCGCGGGCAGTCGCCAGCTCTCCCTCGGCATGAAACGCCCGTTGGCTCCCGCAGGGACACACAAAGATGGGTGTCGAGTAGGACCCGTCCAACAAGCGCAACGTCGTGTCCACGTTTCGCACGTCTACGAGACGTCGCGGCCGGAGGCCAAAGTGGCCATACCCCGCGCTGTTGGCTCGAAGCGTGACGTCGTCATCCACACCACTCGCCATGTAGCCGAAGTGCGCGCCGGGAAGCGCTGCGTGCGCCGCCGGCTCGAAGTCCATGACGCTGAGCGCCTCTTCCGGGCTGCGAATGATCATGCGCCCCTGGACCAGCTCCGACGCCCACTCCCCCCAGACCGTCGATCCGGGCATGAACGCCGGTGCGAGCGGGCTCGCCGCCAGGAAGCGAAGAAATCGGCGTCGCGAATCGCTGGGACTATCGGTCATGATGGCAGGCTCGGGGGTCGCCAAAGGTGCAGCTTTGAGCTGTCCCCAGCCAGCCGTCGCCGTGAGAGGATTCGCGCACTAACATCCGGGCGTATGGGCGTATGGGCGTGTGGGGTGTGTGAGGTGCGTGAGGTGCGGGGCATCCCCTGCCTCTCATGCTTCCCGTACTGCTCGTGATTCCCGTGATTCCACCAGGTTTCAATCCGTCCAGACCACTAGTCGACTAGTCCACTAGCTCATGCGTCCGATAGCTCCCGCCCGCGAGTACGACGCCCCCGCGCTCGCCGCGCTCAACAACCGGTTCAACGCCGAAGGCCTCACCCTCCCGCGCGCCGAATCCTTCGTCGAGGCCCATCTCGACGACTATCGCGTGATCCGGGATGACGACGGCCATGTGGTCGGCTGCGTCTGTCTCGACGAATATTCACCCTCCCTGGTGGAACTCGTCTCCCTCGCCGTTGACCCCGCCCACCACCGCAAGGGGCTCGGCGCGCGCCTCATCGCCGCGGCCGTCGACCTCGCCCGCAAGCGTGGCTACCCCGAGATCTTCGCCGTCTCGTTCTCCGACGACCTCTTTCGCCGCAGTGGGTTCGAGTCCAAGGACGTCACCAGCTATCCCGAAAAGAAGAAGCGATACGACAAGGTGTCCGATGACGAGTGGACGGTGGGGCAGAAGCACTGCTTTGCCATGCCACTCGCGTAGTTCGCCGCCCTTCACAGCTTTTTCACCCCTCCTGGGTCTCATTCGAGTAGCCACACATCACTCCATGAGGAGATCCCAGGTCATGTTGCAACGCCTGTTCGTCGTCGTACCGCTCTGCGTCGCGCTCGGAGCTACCTCCCTCGCCGCCCAGGGGGTGAGGCCGGTGACCCTTGGCAAGGCCGAGGCGCGCGTGTCCGCCCCGCTGTCCCTGGTCACCACCGTACGCGAGTTGCGCAACGGGCAGCTTATGGTCGCCGACCCGATCGAGCGCAAGCTGATGGTGTTCGACGCCAACCTGTCCGCGATGCGCGTTCTTGGCCGCGAGGGCGGCGGACCGGGCGAATATCGCCAGCCCGATGCCGTCTGGGCCCTCCCCGGCGACAGCACCCTCGTCACGGACCTGGGCAACGCGCGGCTTTCCGTCGTTGGACCCGACGGCAAGTACTCGCGCAGCATGCCCCTCACGTCCGGCGGTGGCGGCGGGCCGCCGATGGCGATGTTCCCTGGCGGCACCGACGCGAAGGGCAACATCTACTTTGCGCCACCGCGCATGGACACGCGCGTCGACTCAGGCGACGTGATGCGCGCCGATGCAAAGGGGACCGCACCAAGATCGGTTGCCCGCGTGAAGACGCCCGACGTCGACCGGCAGGAGTCGGGGGGCGAGAACTCGCGCTCGATCCAGATCCGCCCGATTCCGCTGGCGGCGAGCGATGGGTGGGCCGTCAACGCGGACGGCGAGGTCGTCGTCCTGCGCACGGGGGACTATCACGCCGAATGGATCGGCACCGCCGGTCGCCGCGCCGGCGCGCCGGTGCCCGTCTCGCGCGCGCGCATCGGTGAGGCCGAGAAGAAGGAATGGGTGACGCAGCAGATGCTCTCGGGTGGCGTCCAGATGCAGGTGGAGGACAACAACGGGCAGCGCACGGTGTCGTTTGGCCGCAATCGTCCGCAGCAGGAGCCAAGCACGGCGGACTACAAGTGGCCGGCGACGAAGCCCGCGTTCGATGCGGGAAGCCTGCGGATGGACGCGTCGGGGCGCGTGTGGGTGCGCCGCCTGCGCGCCGCGGGCGAGCCCGTGATGTACGACGTCTTTGGCAAGGATGGCCATCTCGCCGGCTCCGTGACCTTCCCGGCGCGCCGCACGCTCGTCGGCTTCGGGACGCGCAGCCTGTATGCCGTGGAAGTCGATGACGACGGTCAGTATTCGATCGAACGCTATGCCCTTCCGCTGTGAGTGAGGCCCGGCCGCAGGCATCGGCGGGAACGGTCCTCGTCGTCGAGGACGACGCCAAGACGGCCGATACCATCTCGCTGTACCTGCGGCACGAGGGCTTTCGCGTGACCGTCGCTCCCGATGGCGTGGTCGGCCGCCATCGGGTCGAGGCGGAACGGTTCGACCTCGTCATCCTCGACCGCATGCTGCCCGGTGCCGACGGCATAGAGGTCTGTCGTCACCTGCGGCGTCATGCGGACACGCCGGTGATCATGCTGACGGCGATGGTCGACGAGCACGATCGCCTCGAGGGCTTTGCGGCCGGAGTGGACGACTACGTGCCCAAGCCCTTCAGCCCACGCGAACTGGTCGCGCGGGCACACGCCGTGCTGCGTCGCGTTGGGGTGCAGCGGGATCGCCGCGAAGGCAGCCTGCGGCTCGGCGTGCTCTACCTCGCCGAGGGCACGCGCGAGGCCTGGCTGGGCGAGCGCCCGTTAGGCCTGAGCCCGACCGAGTTCCGCCTGCTGTGGATCCTCGCGGCGACTCCGGGACGCGTCTGCACGCGCCAGGAGCTGTCGGAGCGCGCGCTCAAGAGCGGGGGAGAGTCCGACCTTCGCACCGTCGATGCGCATGTGAAGAACCTGCGGCGCAAGCTCGACCCCGACGGCCCACCCGACGCGTGTATCGAGACGATCTTCGCCGTGGGCTATCGCCTGCTCGCGGGGGCCTTCCGCCATGCGTAGCCTCCGCGCGCAGGTGCTGGCACTCGTCGTGGCGTCGGTGCTGCTGGCGCTCGTGCTGCTCGCCTACTTCGGCACGCGCACCGCCAGCGTGCAGTTTCGCGCCATCGTGTCCTCGACGAAGATCTCCATGGATTCCGGCGCGCCACTCGGCTTCGACTCCGTGCTCGCCGCGGGTGGCATCGACGCCGTGCGAGCGCTCGTCGAGCGTGACTCCGTGCATGCGAAGAAGGACACCCTGCACGCGATCGTCATCGACCTGCAGGGAGGCGTCCTCGCCTCCGCCGACTCGAACCTCCGCGGTCGCCGCGGCGTCCGGCTTCCCGGTGGGCACTTCAGCGTCGATCTCGGCGACACGATCGAGATGCGCCGCCTCGTGATCGGCGGGGGCGAGCCGATCCGGCGACTGCATGGTGACACCGTGGCGTTCGTCTTCCGCCTGCCGCGGAGCAGCTCCGCGGAAATCGAGATGCCGCGCGATGTCGAGACGGCAACGCGTCGCTTTGCCAGCGGCTTCGGGCGCGCGCTCTGGTTAGGCATCCCGCTACTCCTCGTCGCCGCGACGCTCCTCGCGCTCATGGTCACCGGCCGGCTGCTCGACCCCATCCGCCGCCTGACGACGGCCGCGCAAGGCATCGCGGCCGGCGAGTACGGCACGCGCGTGGGCGTGACACGGGTGAGCGAACTCGGGGAGCTCGCCACTGCCTTCGACCGCATGGCTGAGAGCCTCGAGCGTTCCGAGTCTGCGCGTCGTCAGGTGATGCGTGACCTCGCGCACGAACTGCGCACCCCGCTCACGAACCTCAAGGCCCAGATCGAGAGCATGCAGGATGGGCTGCGCTCCCCCGACGCCACGGCGCTGGCCTCGCTCCACGAAGAGGCCACGCTCCTCGAGCGACTCGTCGGCGACGTGGACGTGCTCGCGCGCGCCGACGCCGGCCGACTCGACATGGCCCTCACGAGCGTCCCGCTGCGTCCCCTCGTGCTGCGCACGATCGACGCGTTCGTCCACGCCGGTCGCATCTCCCCGGAGCGCATCACCGCCGACGTGCCCGATGCGCTGCTCGTGCACGCCGATCGTCAGCGCCTCGGCCAGGTCCTGCGCAACCTCATCGACAACGCGATACGTCACGGTGGGGAGCAGGTCACGGTGAACGTGCGAGGAGTACGTGCGGGGGAACGCGTACGACTCACGGTCAGCGACACGGGGGAGGGCATCGCGGCGGCGCACGTGGCTCACGTCTTCGACCGCCTCTATCGCGTCGACGCCTCCCGCACGCGAGCTACCGGCGGTTCGGGTCTCGGACTCTCCATCGTGAAGGCCCTCGTCGAGGCGCAGCACGCGACGGTCACGCTCACGAGCACGCCCGGTGCCGGGACGCAAGTCATGGTCGACCTGCCCGCGAGTCCCGCCTGAGGCGTTCCGTTCCTCCGGTCGGTCCGAAAGACACGGGACTCCGGCCTTCGCCGGAGCGACGAAGCAAAGAAACCGTCGTTGTCTTTTCGTGGAGGCGACGAAGCAAGCCAGCCGTCGCCCCGGCGCAGGCCGGGGCCCCGCGTCGTTGTCCGTTCGCGGGAGCGACGAACGGCTCGTTAGGCGCGCTGCCCGAGGTCCAGCGCCGCCGCGACGCGCTCGACCAGGTCGTGAAACGGCTGCGGCCCCATCCCCACCTCGTCCGTGATGTAGTGCCGCGGCCCGTATCCCGCCGTAGCGCGGTCCTTCTCCACGCTCTCCAACCGCCAGTGCGCGCCCAGGTCGTGGATGGCGATCCACGCGCGCAACCCGTCGACGCTCACCAGCTCATCCCGCGCATCCATCAGCACGAGCGTCGGCAGGTGCAGGCGTTCCGGTCGCTCCACGCCCGCCAGCGCGGCCTCGTACCGGAAGAGTGCCTCGTACGCCGCCACGCTTGTGCCCCGATGGGAGCGCACGGGCACTGGGGCCAGCGAGGGCACGAGGAAGCGCGGTCCAAGGAATCGAAAGATGCGCACCAGGCGCGACCGGGCGTGCACGCGAATCGCGGGAGCGAGAAGGACCTGGGCGTCGAATGACCGGGAGAGCGGCTCCCCCGCCACGAGCTCATGGACGTGGACGAGGGCGCCGAGGCTGAAGCCGACGAAGTAGAGGGGCACACCGAGTGACGCCGCGAGCGCCCCTCCCGTGATCGCGCCCTCTCGCCAGTCCTCGCGCCAATGATCCCACGTGACCTGTCGCCAGTCCTCGAGGGACACGGCGTCCACCTCGTCACCGATGCGATGACCCCGAAAGGCCACAAGCACCACCGAGGCCCCGCGTGAACGCAGGGCCTCGGCGAGTGGGCGCAACGCAGACGCGCGTTGGTTGAGCCCGTGCGCAAGCATCACCACGGCCCGTGGTCGATCGGCGCACTCGATGACCTCCATGGCCGTGATGGACTGCGGCTCCCTAGTGCTTCATGCCCTTCATGTCGTGCCCACCGCACTTCTTCTCCACGACTTCGAACTTCGTGTGCAGCGCCGTGATCGACTTCATCAGGTCGGCGTCGGTGGCCTGCTGGAGCACCTGGTTCCCGATGGCGAGCGCGTCCGTGGCAAGTTCCCCGACCGTCGTGCGGATGTCGGCGGTGGCGCAGGCCTTGGGTGGCGTGGACGCCGCCCACAACCGAGCGGCCGCGGCCAGCGAATCGGCCTTGGCGCGCAGGGGCTTGAGGTCCTTCTTCGCCTCTGCAGGGTGGAAGGTCGCACCGAGCAGGGCGTGGAAGGTGTCCATCTCCTTCCAGGCGCTGGCTTCATGCTTGGCGGCAGCATCGTGGGAATGCCCCTGCGCGAGCACGGGCGAGGCGGCGAGAAGGGACGCGGTCAGGGCAAGAGCAGGGAACGGGCGCATGAAGGCTCCGAGGGGACGGTTAGGCAGGGCGACGTGCCCCGGGGACGAGGCTGAAAGCTAAGACCAGACCGGTCCGGTGGTGGGGCCGGACCCGCGGCGATTGTGTTACCCGTTGCCGTGCTGGAAGTTGACCCCTCCCCCCTTCCACTCGTCGTTATGGGACAGCGGGGTGCCAAAGGGGCGACCTCGCGACTAGGTTTCTGTGACAAATGAACAAAGAGAACAAGCGCCCGGGCCGTCGCCGGCGAGGGTCAGGGAAGGGCGCGCATGAACAAGTTTCCTCAGTCCCCACAGGCCGCTACGCCTACGCCGAGACGCGCCGCTGGCTGTTGAGCCAGCATGGCCCCATCTGCGCCTACTGTGGACTCGAGCAGGATCCAGCCACCATGACGCTGGATCACGTGACGCCGCGACGCGGACTCACCGCCTATGACCGCCGCGACAACCTCGTCCTCTGCTGCAAGCGCTGCAACACGGCCAAGGCAGACAAGCCGTTCGTCGCCTACCTCCTCGCCCAGCGGGGACGGGCCCCCAACCTGCTCCGCTACGGCGCACACCTGAGTCACGGGATCCTCGATCTCGTCAGGCACCTCGCGGGTGGCGCCGCCGACCAGCACGTCACCGAGGCCATCGCGCTGCGCATGGTGTACGGGCCAGACGATGACGACGACTCGCCGTACAAGGAATCGCCGTATCGCGAAACGGCGTGAGGCGCTCGTCGGACCACAGCCAGATCGATAGGGCCGTCGGGTTCCACCTGGTGCTCGAGCGCCAGCCGATGTCGGCTGGCGCGCCTGTTTTCTCCCCTGCGCCATGACCGCCACGTCCTTCCCGAGGAAGCGCAGCGCAACGTCGGGCTCGAGGGCGCGCACGCGCTCACCCAGTTCATCGACCGCGGGGCGACGGAAGGCGCGGTCAACGTCCCGCAGGTAAACCTTCCCGCCCTTCCCGGCACGCACCGGATCCTGCACATCCACCAGAACGTGCCCGGCGTGCTCGCCGAGGTGAATCGCATCGTCTCCGATATCGGGGCGAACATCGACGCCACGCAGCTCGCGACGACGCGGGACATCGGGTACCTGGTGATGGACGTCAATCGCGAGCTGTCGGACGAGGTGCGCCTCCGCCTCG
>JACMLI010000405.1 GCA_014379705.1 Gemmatimonadaceae bacterium | reverse complement strand
TCCCGCGCAGCTATCGCATGATGCAGGGCTTTGGCGTTCACAGCTTTCGCTTCGTGAACGCCGACGGTGCGTCCACCTTCGTGAAGTTCCACTGGAACCCGCTGCAGGGCACGCACACGCTCGTGTGGGACGAAGCCGTGAAGATCGGGGGCGCCGATCCCGACTTCCACCGTCGTGACCTGTGGGATGCGATCGAAGCCGGCGACTTCCCGGCATGGGAACTCGGGGTACAGCTCTTCAGCGAGGAAGACGCCGAACGCTACTCCTTCGACGTGCTCGACGCGACCAAGCTCATTCCCGAGGAGCTGATTCCGGTGCGGCCAATCGGCCGCCTCGTGCTCGACCGGAACCCGGACAACTTCTTTGCCGAGACCGAGCAGGTGGCGTTCTGCACGGCCCACGTCGTACCGGGCATCGACTTCAGCAATGATCCGCTGCTCGCTGGGCGCATCCATTCCTACGTCGACACACAGCTGTCGCGACTCGGCGGCCCGAACTTCCACGAAATCCCGATCAACGCCCCGCTGGCCAAGGTGCGCAACAACCAGCGCGACGGCCTCCATCGACAGGCCATCCATCGTGGCCGGGTATCGTATGAGCCCAACTCGCTCGGCGGTGGCTGCCCGTTCCAGGCAGGCAGCAGTGGGTTTGTTTCGTTCCCCGAGCCCACGAACGGGGAGAAGCTGCGCGGCAAGCCGGAGAAGTTCGCCGAGCACTACCTGCAAGCGCGCCTGTTCTATGAGAGCCAGAGCGCGGTCGAACAAGCCCACATTCGCGGGGCGTTTCGCTTTGAGCTCTCCAAGGTGACGGTGCCGGCCATTCGCGAGCGCATGGTCGCCTCGCTGGCCAACGCGTCAATGGACCTCGCCACCGGACTAGCGGCCGACCTTGGCATGGAGATGCCCGAGCCGTTGCCGCTGGCCATTACTAAGCCGCCGAAACCCGAGATCACCGAGTCCCCGGCACTGTCGCTCATGGTGCGTCCAGGCGAGGTGGGGATCCGAACGCGGTGCATCGCGATGCTCGCGGCGGCTGGCGTCGAAGGAGCGTCGGTCAGGGCCGTTCGCGAGGCGCTCATGGCGGCGGGAGCCACCGTGCGCGTGGTGGCGCCACGACTCGGGAGCCTGTCGACCGCCGATGGCGACGCGTTGGATCCCGATGCCTCGCTGGAAACGACACCCTCCGTGCTCTACGACGGCGTTGTGGTGTGCGATGGGTCCGACAGCGTCGCCCGCCTGACGAGTGACGGGCACGCGCTCGAGTTCGTGAAGGACCAGTACCGCCATTGCAAGACCATCCTGGCGATCGGGGCGAGCGTCGCGCTGCTCACAAGGTGCGGCATTCCCGAGACCCTCGACGATGGCGCGGATGATCCGGGCGTGCTGCTGGCGGACGGATCCGACATTGACACCACGAGCGCGAAGTTCATCGAGGCCCTTGGCGCACATCGGCACTGGGAGCGCGACAGCGATCCGCCACGCATCTGAGTTCACGCCCGGAGGAGTGCCATGGCACACGAAGACAAGGAATCGACCGGCGCGCGACGCGTCACGCACACGATGACGATCCAGCGCGAACCGGTGGAGGTGTACGGGGCGTGGCGGGACCTCGAGTCGCTCCCGGTGTTCATGGAGAGCCTGGTCAGCGTGCAGGAGGAGGGCACGCAGTCGCACTGGATCGTCAAGGCGCCCGGCGGCACCGTGGAGTGGGACGCGGAACTCGTGGCTGACGTGCCGGGAGAAGTGATCGCCTGGCGTTCGCTGCCTAACGCCGACGTCGCCAATTCCGGCGAGGTCCGGTTCAAGCGTGCGCTTCAGGGATGCGCCACCGAGATGCGTGTCGCGCTCAACTGGGAGCCGCCAGGACGTGCGCTTGGCGCAGGGGTAGCCAAGCTCACCGGGGACGACCCGAAACGGCAGCTCGTCAAGGACCTCGTGCGCTTCAAGCAGCTGCTCGAGACGGGGGGCTTTGCGACGACGCATGGCCAGTCCCGCGGACCGGCACAGCAGGACGCGCTCGAAGAGGAGCGTGAGGCCATTCCGGCGCCCGGTCGCGTCGTGCCGCAATCACGTATCGAGGAGGTATCGCCATGAAGGCCGTGTGCTTCAGTGGAAGGCAGAAGGTGACGGTGGACTCCGTGCCGGAGCCGACGCTGATCGTCCCCACCGACGCCATCGTGCGCGTGAGCTCCACCGCGATCTGCGGCAGCGACCTGCACCTGTACAACGGCTACAACCCCACCATGAAGGAGGGGGACATCCTCGGCCACGAATTCATGGGCGAGGTGGTGGAAGTCGGTTCCGAGGTGAAGCGACTGCGCGTCGGCGACCGCGTCGTTGTGCCGTTCAACATCGGCTGCGGCTCATGCTACTTCTGCAACCGCGACGAATGGTCGGCCTGCGAGAACTCCAACCCGAATGCGGCAGACCTGGCGGCGGTGACCGGGTATCCGGGGGCAGGGCTCTTCGGCTATTCCCACCTGTACGGCGGATACGCGGGAGGGCAGGCCGAGTACGTGCGCGTCCCGTTCGCCGACGTCGGCCCATTGGTCATTGAGGAAGACGTGACCGATGAGCAAGTGCTGTTCCTTGGCGACATCCTCTCCACGGGCTACATGGCCGCCGAGAACTGCAACATTCGACCGGGGGGCACGGTCGCCATCTGGGGAGCCGGCCCCGTCGGCCTGATGAGCGCCCTCTGTGCAAAGCTCTTCGGCGCGGCCCAGGTGATCAACATCGACCGCGTGCCAGAGCGACTGGACCTGGCCGCGCGCGGCGCAGGCTCAATGACGATCAACTACGAAGAGAATGACGATGTCGTTGAGGCGCTCAAGGAGCTCACGGGAGGACGCGGCCCCGACGCCGTCATCGATGCGGTTGGCATGGAAGCCCATGGGACGGGGTTGGAGGGATTCTACGATCGTGCCAAGCACGCGTTGCGCCTGCAGACCGATCGTCCCACCGCGCTGCGCGAAGCGATCCAGGCGTGCCGGCCAGGTGGCACCGTGTCGATCCCGGGGGTCTACAGCGGCATGAGCGACAAGTTTCCGATCGGCATCGCGTTCGGGAAGGGCCTCACCTTCAAGATGGGCCAGACCCACACGCACAAGTACATGGCGCACCTGCTGCGCCACATCGTGCGCGGAGACATCGATCCCTCATTCATCGTGACGCATCGCCTCTCGCTGGACGAAGCGCCGCACGCGTATGAAGAGTTCAACGACAAGCAGGATGGCTGCATCAAGGTCGTGATGAAGCCGGCCGCGTGAGGCGCCTCAAGGTCGGGGGGAGTGGACGAATGGGCAGCACGATGGAGACACAATGAGTCAGGGGTTTCTCGACCTCGTCCGGCACGACACGCATTCGGTGGAGCTCTATGGCGGTGGCGTCGGCGCCGACGGTGCCGATGGCCGGGGGCTCCCCGTGGACACCGACCGCAACTTCATGTTCGCGACCGGGATCGAATGCTCGTACCCGACCATCGACAACGGTCGAACGCGGCGGGACATGCTCGAGGAGTGCGGACACTACACGCACTGGCGCGAGGATCTCGGTCTCGTGGCGGACCTGGGATTGAAGTACATCCGTTACGGCTTCCCCTACTACAGCGTGCATCGGGGCCCGGGGCAGTACGACTGGGACTTCGCCGATGAGGCCATGGCCGAGATTCGACGGCTCGGTCTCACGCCGATCCTCGACCTGATGCACTTCGGCGTTCCCGACTGGCTCGGCAATTACCAGAATCCGGAATTGCCCATGCACTTCGCGGACTATGCCGATGCCGTCGCCGTGCGCTACCCGTGGGTGCGTTTCTACACGCCGGTCAACGAGATGTACGTGACGGCTAGACTGAGCGCCTACGATGGCATCTGGAACGAGCAGCTCCGCACCGACCACGGATTCGTCACGGCCATGAAGCACCTTGCGGCCGCGAGCATCCTGGCGAGTCATCGCCTGCTGCGCCGTCGTCGCAACTGCGTGATCGTGCAGAGCGAGAGTGCGGAGCACACCCATGACCTGCGCGTCGTCCCGTCCGCCGACATCTCACTCCGGAACAAGCTGGGTTTCCTCGCCCTCGACCTTCTCTATGGTAATCCGCCGGACGCCGAGGTCTTCTGCTACTTGCTCGACAACGGACTGAGCCGGGATGAGTACGCCTGGTTCATGGCGGGCGAATCGCCGGGCTTTCAGGTGCTTGGCATCGACTATTACGGACGCAACGAGCGCATGTTGCTACCGGATGGCAGCATGCTCTTCGCGGAGGACGTCTTTGGCTGGTACCAGATGGCCAAGGTCTACTATCAGCGCTATCGGCGGCCGCTGATGCACACCGAGACGAACCTGCTCGACGCGGCGCTGGCGCCGGCGTGGCTCTGGAAGCAATGGGCCAACATCATCGCGATGCGTGGCGAAGGCGTGCCCGTGCTCGGCTTTACCTGGTACAGCCTCGTTGACCAGGTGGACTGGGACATCGCCCTCTCCGAGAAACGCGGCCGGATCAACGAGTGCGGTCTCTACGACATGAACCGCAAGCCGCGCGACGTGGCCGTAGCGTATCGTGCGCTCCTGAAGGAATTTGGCCAGTTGACCATGGTACCGCACGGCGAACTCTTCGAGATCACGAACCGCGATGCTCGCCTCAAGGTCCGCGTCTAGGGCGCAAGAGGCACGTGGCGTTGCCGAGCCGACATATACGCCGCGAGGGATTCGTCGAGGGATGGCATGATGGTCGATCGCCGCGAGGCGAGGGGGCTGAACATCGGCCGCGGCGCCAGCCAGCCCGCCAGGCTCTGGCCGGACTCCTCGATCAAGGTCGCATCGAGATCGGCCGCTTCAGCGGCGCGACGCGCGAGCTCGGCCCATGAGACGGTGCCGGCGTTGCTCAGGTGCCAGAGGCCCGATTCCCCGTCGATCAACAGGTCGAGCGCTGCGTCGACGAGTGCTGGGACGTAGGTCGCCGTGATGATCGACGTGGGGGCATGGACGCGACGCCCCAACGTCAGGTCGCGCAGCGTGCGCGTCACGAAGTTTGCTTCATCCCACGGCCCGAAGAACGCACTGGTCCGCACGATCATCGCGTCGACGTCGTTGGCCAGGAGCCCTGTTTCCGCCAGGTGCTTGCTGGCGCCGTAGACGCCCAGGGGATTCGGTTCGTCCGCCTCGACATACGGCGATGCCGCGGTCCCATCGAAGACAAGATCCGACGAGAACGTGAGGAGTCGCGCCCCGGAACGACGGCACGCTTCGCCTACGTGCAGGGCCCCGGTCGCATTCACCGACATGCACGCCTCGTACTGCGTCTCGGCGTCATCGACGCGCACGAAACCCGTCGCGTTGATCACGGCCCACGGGCGACACGCCGCCACCGCGCGACGGACCTGCATGGCATCGGTGATGTCGACTTCGGCCCGCGTGAGCGCAAGATGCGGGATGCCTCGAGCAGTGCAGTGGCGCGCGAAGGCGCTGCCTAACGTCCCGTTGGCACCGAGCAGGAGGATGCGCGAGCGTGCGCTTGGTCGTTCGAGGAGCGGCTGGTTGCGGCTCGCCGACCACCACCCCGGGTTCTTGACGACCGGATGCGTCATGGCGCCATAGACCACGAGTTCCTCCACGGCACTTGCGATCGCGGTCGGCCGCGGCACGGGGGCCCTGATATCGAATGCCCCGCTCTCGTAGTGTCCCGTCTCCTGCGTGGCGAGCACGTTCCAGTCGTGGGTACCGAGGAGGGCCCACGCCGTCACCGCCTCTACGGGCACGCCGCCAGCGCGGGCCTCGCACGCGCCCGACCACGCCGCATGCAGCCAGCGCAGTTGCTCCTCCCGCGTGCACCCGAGATGCACTTCGGTCAGCGCCACCGACTGTCCGTAGCGTTGGTACCACCGCTCCAGCGCCGCAGCAAATCCAACGCGCCAGCCTGGGGCGTGCGTCGCCGCGGCGACATCGGCGTAGTGCCGTCGCTCTCCTCCAACGACATCAGACGGATAGTTGTCGACACGATGGTCGAGCCATCGATCGCTCGTGGCATAGTAATCCACGCCGAGGACGTCAGGAACGCACGGGTTCGACTGAAACCATACGAGTTCGGCTTCCGAGGCGCCGTGTTCCAGCAGGTATGGCACCAGGGGATGGTCGCCATGGCAACGTCCGAAGAGCAGGTCGAGCGCAAGGTCGCGCCGGGCGTTCTCAAAGGTGGCCTGCTCAGCGAGGGGCTCGGTCGAGAAGACGGTGCCGCCGTCATCGGTATATACGAACCGTGCAAGGGCCTGCTCGGCGCGAATGGCCCGCATGGCGAGCACGATGCCGCGGCACTGATTCAGGAGTACGCGGACGAACGTCGCGTCATCCCGGCCATGCGGATGCCAATGGCCATACAGCCCACAGAACCTTGCCGTCGTCAGGGGCTCGTTCACCGGCGTCCACATCCTGATGTGGGAGTAACGCCGTGCCACCGCGGACGCAAAGTCGGCAAGCCGCTCACCGAAATTGCGGTCGAGGAGGCTCGTGTACCGTGGTCCGCTTCCGTGATGCACGAGGCCGGCGATCGGCTGGAGCCCGCTTGCCATGAGACGATCCATGAAGGGATCGATCCTTTCCCAGCGCGGCGCCGGGCGATCAGGCGCCAGCCGCTCCCACAACAGCGGATACCGAATCGCTTCAATGCCGAGATCGGCGAAGCGATCGATATCGGCGAGCCGCATGTCGTGGCCCGAGCGCGCGACCTGGTCGAACCACGAATCCCCCACGCGATTGACGGTGCACTCCAATCCCCCCCAAACGGCCGGATGCGTCATGCCAGTGCCAGCTCACTTCGCCGCACACCGGCGAGTCGTGCGCAGAGCGCCAGCGACTGCGCCACCACCTGGTCCATGTTGTAGTAGCGGTAGGTGCCGAGCCGGCCCGTGAAGTGGACGCCCGGCCTCTCCTGGGAGAGTGTGCGGTACCGTTCGTAGAGGGCGGCGTTGTCCGCGCGTGGGATCGGATAGTAGGGATCTCCCGCGTCGGTCGGGTACTCGTAGACCAGCGTCGTGCTCTCGTGTTCCTGACCGGTGAGGTGCTTGAACTCCGTCACTCGCGTCCACGGGTGGTCGTTCGGCCAGTTGATCACCGCCACCGGCTGTACCTGCTTGACGTGCTGGGTCTCAAAGCGGAACTGGATCGAACGGTACGGCAACGGCCCGTAGCACTGGTCGAAATAGGCGTCGATCGGACCTGTGTACACCATCTCCTTCCATGGGAGAATGCCCTCGACGTCGCGATAGTCGGTGTTGAGCAGGATGCTGATCTTCGGGTGGTCGAGCATGCGCTCGAACAACCGGGTGTACCCGTGTTTCGGCATCGCCTGGTACACATCGTCGAAGTACCGGTCGTCGCGATTCGTGCGCACGGGGACCCGTGCGGTGACTTTCGCATCGAGCTCCGACGGGTCGAGGCCCCACTGTTTCCGCGTATAGTTGCGGAAGAACTTTTCATACAGCGCCCGCCCGACCTTGGCGACGATCACGTCCTCCGATGTTCGCACCTCGCTTACCGGCTCTGCGACCGAGGCAAAGAAGGCCTCGAGCTCGTGGGAAGTGAAACTGGTGCCGTACAGGGTGTTGATCGTGTCGAGGTTGATGGGGATCGGCACGAGCTGCCCATCGACATTCGCGCGCACCCGGTGCTGGTATGGCCTCCACTCCGTGAACTGCGACAGGTAGTCGAAGACCTGTCGCGAGTTGGTGTGAAAGATGTGCGGGCCATACTTATGAATCAGGATGCCGCTGTCGTCGTGGACGTCGTACGCGTTCCCACCGATATGGGGTCGCTTGTCGACGATGAGCACGCGCTTGTCGAACACCGACGCCATGCGCTCGGCGATCACGCTACCAGCGAACCCTGCGCCAACGATGAGATAGTCGAACTCCATGCTGCGGCGCATCACGCGACCCTCGCGACGGCCCGGGACATCGCCGCCTGCATCCGATTCCAGGTGATGTCCCACGAGTCTTCGGCGAGGATCCGGTCGACCTTGGCGAGGCGCGCCGACGCGTCCTCGGCGAGGCTCGCCTGGATCGCCGCGACGTACGTCTCAACGGACTCAGCGATGTGTGCGAGGCCATCCGCCCCCCACGAGCGCACGACATCGAGGATCGGCGTTGAGACGACCGGAAGTCCAGCGGCGAGGTACTCCGGGGTCTTCGTCGGGCTGATGTAGCGCGTCGCGTCATTGAGCGCGAAAGGCATCGACCCCACGTCCCAGGCGGCAAGCGCGTCGGGAAGCGCCGCATAGTCGCGGCCGCCGAGGTAGTGAATGTTCGGGCGCTGGGGCAGGGAAGAGGGCGCGATCTTGGTGACCGGTCCAACGAACACCTGGTGCCAGTCAGGGCGCGCGTCGGCGATGCCTGCGATCAGGTCAAGGTCGAGTCGCTCGTCGATCACGCCGCTGTACCCGATGCGCGGTCGAGGAATGCCCGCGTGGTCGAGCGGGTCCCGGGGAAGGGTGCGGGCCGCGCAGAAGTGTGCCCGATCCACGCTGCTCGGCATTGGATGGACATTCGAATGCAAACGGCGCTTGGCCTCGTACAGGCTGTAGCCCCCAGTGAACACGACGCTGCTGCGCGCCAGAAGCTGGCGCTCGAGCAACCTGAGTTCCGGGCGTGCCCCGGCGAAGAGCGTCAACTCGTCCATGCAGTCGTACACGGTAAGGGCCGCTTGCACGTGCGACGAAAAGGGGAGCGCCTGCGGCGTGTAGTACCAGAGCGTGCCAGGTTCCACGCCATCTTCCTCAAGCCACCTGTCGAGGATCTCGCGCTGCAAAGTCACGCCATCGACGTCCCCGGTGCCCACGGGGAGGGATGGACGAATCACGGTGACACCGGGTGCCACGCTTTCACGAGTGAACGACGGCGCGTCTCCGGCGAACTCCGGCTCCTCGAGCACGAACACCCGGCGATCGCGGGCGGCGCGCGTCAGGAGATGCTGCGGTCGCTGGTATACCCAGCGCCAGCGCAGGTGAGAGAAACAGACGAGGTCGGATTGCGCGAGTGACGACATCGGCGACTGCGGTTGAGTGTCCAGGGATGTGCCCCTGCGACGCGACGTGCCGGCAGAGTGCATCCGGGGCCCAACCTATGTTCAACCACCGCCCCGACAAAAGAGGCCGTGAGTGTGACGCATCTCTCTCTCTCGTGGCCAGCTAGGCTCGCTCGAGCCACCCGCTATCTCGCGTTGCGCAGCGGCCTCTCTCTCCAGGTGCGGATGGACGCACCGGATCGCCGCTGCTAGCATCAGTTCCGCAGCAGCAACTGGAGGCAGCAGTGGCACTCGACGAACGTTCGAATCGACGTACGCGTGAGCGATCGATCCTCAAGCCTGGCTCGGAGTGGTACGAGAAAGCCCGGGATCTCTCGCCTTCGCAGGGCGACCACGCGTGGCCTTCCGCGGGACCTGAGGAGGAACACGCCTCCCGTCAGACGTGGCGGGCTCCCATCGACGAGGAAGCGGGTTCTCCTCCGGCGTGATCCCCTGGTAGGTGCGGTCTGCGTTCACGACCCAGCTGCGACCAGGGACACAGCATCCTTCAAGACGCTGGCCAGACGGGCTGCGTACATCCAGGGGACCTCATCACTCCCGCGATGCGCCAGCTCCTTGCCACGTTCGCCGTCATCACCTGTGCCGCCGCTGCCGGCGCTCAGTCCCCGATCGATCCGCCGCCGGTCAACGAGGAGGCGATCACCCGGCGCCTCTTCGAGATGACTCGGCCCGGCGCGGGCGAACGCGCCATCATCGTCGCGGATCCGACCTACTACCCGGGCATCACGAATCGCCTGCGCGAGCTCCTGCACGCAGCGGGTGTGGCGGTGAACGTGATTCAGGACGATCTCCCGTCGATCGTTGCGACCTACTATTCGGACACTGCGGCAGTGGAGAAGCGCGAGCGCGAGGTCATCGAAAGCCTGCTCCCGCTCTTCCAGCGATCGGACATCTTCTATTGGCTGCCGACGCGTGGGTACGCCGACGACTTGCGCTGGGAGCGGCTCGTCCAGCGATCAAGGGTGCGCAGCGTGCACTTCCATTGGATCAATCGCTATCCGGCGGGCCTCAACGATGCGGAGATCCGCGAGCGCACACGCATCACCGAAGCGCGCGTCCTCGACGTGGACCTCGCCGAACATGCGAAGCGACAGGAACGCCTCAAGCGTGCCATCCAGGGGCACATCCTCCGCATAACGACTCCAGAGGGGACCAACCTCGTGGTGCGGGTGCCAGCCGACCAATGGTTCCACCTCGGGAACGGCGATGCGTCCAGGGAACGCGCGGCCACTGCGCGGTCTGTCCGCGATCGCGAGATCGAGCTGCCGGTCGGCATGTTCAACTTCGTGCCGCGGGCGCGTGACGTGTCGGGCACCCTCGTGGCGCCGAGCATCTACCAGGCAGGAAACGTGGTGCGCAACGCGCGCTTCGAGCTCGCCGCGGGACGCGCGCGCGTGGTGCGCGCGGACTCGGGCGAGGCGTGGATTCACAGGCGCGTGCCGGCCATCGGGCCGGACGGCAATCTCATCGGCACGATCAGCTTCACCACGCATCCAATGGACAGGGGCCGCGTGATCATCGAACTCGGCTCGAATTGGGAGAACGGTGGAGCGAACCGCACGCGGGGGATTCGGCGCCTGACGATGTTCCTGGCGAATGCCACGGTGGCGGCAGGGGATCGGACGCTCGTGCGCGATGGCGAGTTCCTGTGGAGCGAGATCCCGTGAGGTGCGCAAGGAGCTGCGCGTGATCAGCGAGCGTCGGCATCACGTCGAGCGACGCTCCCATGCTCAAAGCGTGCGAGCTCCGTCGTATGCCGAGCATAACGATAATCGCGGATATCCCGGACTCGGCCGTCACGCCAGGTAATGAGGATGAAGAACGTGGGTCGTTCGACGCCGGAGCCGTCGCCCTCCGTTGGTGACCCATCGAAACCGAGCAGCGCCGGACGGCCATCGACGCGACCGAAGTCCACCCGCCATCCCGATAGTCGCTCGTAGTTCGAATAATACGAACCGACCGCGCCCTTTCCTCGCGCCGAGTGGCGCCCCACCAGTTCGAGCCTGGCATCCTCGGCAAGCATGTCGCGCAGGGCATCGAAGTTGCGCCCATTGAAGTGCTCGACATACGTGGCGAGCAATCGCGCCTGCTCCATGTCGAGGGGCGAGGCTGGCTCTGGCAGTCGATCGCGTCCCTCCCGAAGTGCCAGGCGGCCCCGGTGCAAGGCGCCCTTGATGGCGGGGATGCTCACGTCGAGGAGTTCGGAGAGTTCGACCAGCGAGTAGCCCACCACGTCCTTCAGGATCACACAGCTGCGCTGCAGCGCAGTCAACCTGAGGTAGTGTGGCAACGCGAGTTCAGCCAGCTCGCGCGACTCGAGCGCGTTGGTCTCATCGGCCAGCATCGGATGTTCGTCCAACGGCTCGCCAAAACGGCGATCGTAGCGCCGCAGGAAGTCGATGCACTTGTTATGCGCAATCCGAAAGAGCCAGGGACGGAGGTGTGTGGTGCCCGCGAGGTGCGGCAGCATGTAGAACGCCCGGGCAAGCGCATCCTGCAGCACGTCTTCACCGTCGATGACCGAGCCGGTCATCCGCGCGCAGTAGCGGTGGAGTTCCACGCGCACATCGCGAACGAGCTCGTCGAATTCGTTTCGCGCCTGGGGAAGCGCGGGAGGGAGCAGGGATTCGTTCATCGATTGGTCCACGTGTGAAGTGCGCTCTCCAAGAACGTTCGAGCCCGTCCAAGGATGCGCGCACCCTATCGCGGGGCTCGTTCGTTGACATGACGACACCTCACCGCAACCGGTACCGTCATGCACACCCTCCTTTCCATCTTTCGCACCACCAACCACGTGGTGGTCCTCTCCCTGGAAGACCTCACCGACGAGTTGGCGCGCCGTCGAAGCCGGGGGAGCGAGGGCCCGAGCGTCACCTGGACCATCGGGCACCTGCTCGACTTCAGGCACAAGGTACTCGCGTTGCTCGGCGCCCAACGCCCGAATCCATGGGAAGCGTCCTACGGCGACGTCGCGGCGACAGATGGTGCCGAATATCCGACGCTCGAGGCAATGCGGGCGGAGTGGAACGAGACACACGGCGCCCTCGAGAAGGCGTAGGCCAACGCCGCTACCGCTGCCGTCGACCGCGCGATCGACAGCACCGGGATGCACGGCGAGACGAAGATCCGTGACGAGCTGGCCTTTCTCGCCTGGCACGAGGGGTACCACGTCGGCGTCATTGGTGCCATTCGCACCGCCGCCGGACTCCCCGGACCTGCGGAGCTTGCTCGCGCCGCTGCGTCGCAGCGCTGATCGCGGTGCTGCAAACGCTCGACCCCCACCCGCGCGGCGTCGCCTGATCCACGTCCGCGCTCGCCACGTCACCACTTCCGTGATCAGCGTTGGGCGCGGGGCAATCCTCGGGCCGACGCGCACGGAGAACTGCACGATGATGACCATCGGGAGGCCTGGCCTTGCCGCGATACTGGTATGGTTCACGGCGGCGGGATGTGCACACGCACCCCTGGTCCGGGCGCCGTACGCGGTGGACCCGCCGCTCGATCGGCCAACCATCTTCGCCGACAGCACGGTGACCACCGTGAACGGCATCGCGTTCGCTCACGACGCACGCACGATCTACGTTTCGCGCTGGGTGCCCGATCGCGACTCCACCGGTCGGCAGCGCCTGCGCATATTCGAACACCGTTACGTCAACGGGGGCTGGAGCCAGCCCACGCCTGCGCCGTTCTCGAGCGCGTTCACCGACTATCAGCCGGTGATGTCGCCAGACGGGGCGCGTCTCTACTTCCAGTCCACGCGGCCCCTCGCGCCCGGGACGGGCGAGGTGCTGCAGAATCTCTGGTTCGTCGAGCGCCGAGGTGATGGATGGGGCCCAGCGCGCCCGATCGACGAGCTGAACACCGGGTCGCGCGAAGGGTATGCCGCGCCTCTGATCGACGGCACGCTGTACTTCAATTCTGACCGCCCGGGTGGACGCGGGCTCCAGGACTTCTACCGGGCCCGGTGGGAGGCCGGGAGATATTCGCCGCCGGTACCGGTGCGCGAGCTCAACACGCCGGACAGCGAAAACGACCTCGTTGTCGACCCGCGCGGGCGGTTCGTCATCTTCAATCGCTACATCGAAGCGACACGCGGCATCGACCTGTACGTGGCGTTCCGCGATGGCGACGACTGGGGAACGCCGCGCAAGCTCGATGCGGTGAACGGCCCGGAGTGGGAACTCACGCCCTCGATATCGCCTGACGGCCGGTACTTCTTCTACACGGTGAACACGGTCATCCACCAGGTCGATCTCGCGGCGCTCTTCTACGAGGACGAGCCGGTGCCCGGTCGCCTGCGCCGGTGATCGCTGGGAGGAGGCGCGACGCCGTTGCCCAGGAGGTAAGATGCCGTCTGGGAGTTTCACTCGTCCCGCCACTTCGTCCTGCGACTCCAGATCATGCGACCCATGCGCTACTCCAGTACTCGCCGCGTCCTTGCGCGCTACCTGCTCACGTCAGGCGTGCTCCTTGCCGGCTTCCTGTCTCCGGTGCGTGCGGCGTCGCAGGACCCAACCCGCACCTTCGCGAAGGCTCCACCACTCCCCGTGATGACGGGGAAGGTCGTCCTCATCACCGGGTCCACGGACGGACTTGGCCGCGACGTCGCGCGCCGGGTGGCCGAAGCTGGAGCGCGCGTGCTCATCACCGGGCGAAGTGCTGAGCGAGGAGACTCGCTCGTCGCCGAGATCGCGAAGGGGGGCAAGGGAAGCGCGAAGTTCTACCGCGCGGACCTTGCGTCGCTCGACGACGTGCGGCGCCTCGCCGATGCCGTGCTCCGCGACAACCCGCGCCTCGACATCCTCGTCAACAACGCCGGCGTCGGCTTCGTGTTCGACACCACGCGGAAGTTCAGCGCCGAGGGGCACGAGATGCACTTTGCGGTCAACTATCTTGCGCACTACCTGCTGACAAAGCGCTTGTTGCCGCGAATCGTCGCGAGCGCACCGTCGCGGATCATCAATGTCTCGTCAGGCTCGCAGACGCCGATCGACTTCGACGACGTGATGATGGCCAAGGGGTACACCGGCGGGCGCGGGTACGCCCAGAGCAAGCTCGCACAGGTGATGATGACCATCGACATGGCCCCCGCGCTGGAACGCCAGGGCGTGTTGACCTATTCGCTCCACCCGGCGACGACGATGGCCACCACGATGGCGCGCGCGCTGAACGTCACGCCGCGTTCGACGATTGCCGAGGGGGTCGAGTCGGTGGTGAACGCCATCATTACCACCGAGCCAACGGGGACATACTTCAACCAGCTCAAGCCGGTGAAGGCGCACGCGCAGGCGTATGACGCCGAGGCGCGCGAGAAGCTGCGTGCGATCAGTGAGCGTCTGGCGGGAAAGTAGGACTCCCTCCGTCATCATTCCCCGTCGTTCCGGCGAAGGCCGGACCCAGCGAAGATGCGTGGTGACCTTTGTGCCCGTCGCTCCGGCGAAGGCCGGAGCCCCGAGTCGTTGAGCTTCCTCGCTCCAGCGGGTAGCGGGGCAACAGCCCACCCTCCTTCACGCCCTCATCGTCCTGGCGAACGCTCAGGGGGCCGGCACCGCGTTGAGGCGAATGCTGAGCGCGTTCCCGTTCGTCGGGGAGGCCGTCTGGGGCAGGCGCGTGAGTTCGCGCGGGAACCCCGAGCCGATGAATCGCACGCCCTTGTCGTCCTTCACTGACACAACGACGTACGCGTCCTCAGCGAAGCGCGCCCGGTCGGCCGGAACCCGCAGCCTCAACGCCTGCCGTGACGATCTCGCCGCCACATTGATGCTGGACGTCGCGAGGAGCATTCCCGCGGAATCCGCCGCCGTGAGGTCCAGGAGCCGCACCTGCAACGTCCCGGCCGCGAAAGGCTCCAGTTCGGGGTATTCGGCGAAGACGAACACTTCCACAGACGGAGCTGTGGGCTCGAGAGCCGAAGGCCGGCTGGAGGACCGCAGCATGATTGTCGCTGAGAGGCCAGTAGCGCAGGCGAGGGCAAGGCCGAGCACTATCCACCGCGCTTTCATCTCCCCTCCCTTCGAGAAACGTTAGGCGACCCACCGGAGCGAGCGCCGGCTCGACATGAATAGGCGTGATGCCGAGAAGCCGCAAGGCGCGCGGGAGTCGGGAGGGGCGCGACACCAGCGCCGAGGAGGTGCGGTACGTGCGTCTCGTGTGGCGTGCGGCGACCGGCTGCGCGGCCGCGCCCGCTGTGGGGCAGTCAAGGCCTCTGAAAGCGTATCATCGTTTCGACCTCCGCTCCACCCGCGCTCCGGAGCAACGTCGTCGCGTCATCAAGGACT
>JACMLI010000404.1 GCA_014379705.1 Gemmatimonadaceae bacterium | reverse complement strand
CAGCGGGCGCAGCGCACGGTGTCGCGTCACTGGAACCGTCGCGGCGTCGATCGCACCACGCGGATCGAGGGCGAACAGGACGTGTATCCCGACGTGGCGCTTCGGTGGAGCGGCCAGCCACAGCTCTTGCGCGGCATGTTCTCGTCCCTGGGGCTGACGGCCCGCGCCCTGCGCGCGCGGCAGCAATGGACAACGCCGAGCGAGCTGGCGAGCGCGAGCGCCGAAGTGCGGCGTTCGCAGCAGTGGAGCCTGCCGCTGTCGGCGAACCTCGTCACGGCCTGGGCCAACGTCGCGCTGAGCGGCACGTATGCCTATTCGCGACGCGTCGACTCGCTGCCCGGGAGCGTCGCGAAGGGGCGCACGAGTGACCTCGTCACCGACATGAGCAAGGTCTTCACGCTGCCGCAGTCATGGCGCCTGCGTTCGCCGCTGCGGGCCCGCGTGTCGTACCAGCAGACCCTCGCCGAGAACTTCGTCTCGAACCAGGCGGTCGTGGGGGCCCGCAGCCGGCTCACGGACAATGGACGGCAGGCCTTCAACGTGAACTTCGACACCGACCTCTCGGAGACGATGTCGTTCAGCCTGCAGGGATCGCGCGTGGGGACCTTCGACCGGAACTTCAACCGGCGAATCGTGCAGAACATATTGACGGCAGTCTTCCAGATGCAGTTCTTCGCCGGAGCCAGCAAGTGAACGTCTTTCGGAGTGTGGTCGTCTTCGCCTTCCTGATGGCCTGTGACCGCGGGACGCGGCCCCCGGGCCCATTTGACGGCGTGCAGGCGCTCGACTACGTGCGCCAGCAACTCGCCTTTGGGCCTCGCGTGCCGGGCACCGACGCTGCCGTGAAGGCCGGTGACTGGATCACGACGATGATGCGCGAACGCGCCGACACGGTGATCGAGCAGCGATGGACGCACGTCACCGCGACTGGCGACTCCCTGCCGATGCGGAACATCTTCGCGCGCTTCCGCCCCGACCTCACCGATCGCATCCTGTACGTCGCACATTGGGACAGCCGTCCCCGTTCGGAGAACGCGTCGGAGGAATCGAGGCGTGCCTTGCCCGTCCCCGGAGCGAACGATGGCGCCTCCGGGGTGGCGCTGCTCATCGCGCTTGCTGACCTGCTGAAGGCGGCGCCCCCCACCGTGGGCGTCGACTTCCTCTTCACCGACGGCGAGGACTACGGCACGTTCGGCCCTCCCGATGTCGACGTGCTGATCGGGGCCACGTACTTCGCCGACCACCTTCCGTCACCTGGGTACCGTCCGCTCTTCGGCGTGCTTTGGGACATGATCGGCGATCGTGACCTCTCCATTGGCAAGGAAGGGCATTCGGTCGACAAGGCAGGGGACGTGGTGGAGCGCGTGTGGCGTGTCGCGGGGGAGCTGGGCTACTCGCAGTACTTCGTCCCGGGCAACATCGGGGCGATCACCGACGACCACGTGCCGCTGCTCGCGAAGGGGCTGCCGGTGATCGACGTGATCGACCTGGGATTCCCCTGGCACCATACGCCGGACGACACGATCGACAAGGTCTCGTCGATCTCGCTCAAGATCGTGGGCGACGTCGCCTGGGCCTTGCTCACGCCCTGAGCCTGGCGTTCCCTATCCCCGGCTCGAGGGTGAAGTAGAAGGTCGCCCCGGCGCCGGGCGCGCTCTCAGCCCACACGCGTCCGCCGTGCGCGGCCACGACGCGCTGCACGGTGGCGAGGCCGATGCCCGCGCCGTCGAACTCCTCGGGCTTGTGCAGGCGCTGGAACGGCGTGAACAATCGGCCCGCATACCGCGGGTCGAAGCCCGCGCCATTGTCCCGCACGAACGTCGTGACGAGGCGCCCCTGGCGCCACTGCCCCACATGCACCGTCGCGTTTTTCTGTCGCGCGGAGTACTTCCACGCGTTGTCGAGGAGGTTCTGCATCGCGATCTGGACGAGGCGTGCGTCCCCGTGCACGCGCAAGGCCGGATCGATCGTCGCGGACATCGAGTGCGCGGGATGCGCGACCGCCAGTTCGCGGGTGATCTCGGTGGCCATGGTGCTGATGTCGACCCACCCCCGCACGAGCTCGCGCGTGGACAACTGGCTCAGGCGCAGCAGGTCATCGACGAGGCGCTGCATGCGCAGGGCCGCCTGGTGGATGCGGTGCGCGTGGTCCGTCGCGTCCTTCGTCTCGCCGTGCGCGAAGTCCTCGAGCATCGCGCGACTGAACCCCTCGACGCTGCGCAGCGGGGCCTTGAGGTCGTGGGAGAGGGAGTAGCCGAACGCCTCGAGTTCGCGGTTCGCCATCTCCAGCTGCACCGTGCGCTCGGCGACGCGTCGCTCGAGGTCCTCGTTGAACCGGCGCGCCGTCTCCTCGGCGCGCTTGCGGTCGGAGATGTCGACGGCCGACCGGAGGACGTGGGTGACGATCCCGGCCTCGTCCGCGATCGGCAGATAGGTCACCTCCGACCAGCGCGCTTCCCCGTCGAGCGCCACCATTTCCTCGAAGCGCCGCAATTGTCGCGTCGTGATGGCGTCGGCGGCCTCGCGCGCGTTGGTCTCGACGTGGTTCTCGAGGTAGCCGGGCACTCCCGAGAAGATCGTCGAGGCAGACAAGCCGAGGAATGCATCGAGCGGCAGCTGGGGCCAGAGGCGCTTCTGCTGCTCGCGCGCCGCCCGGTTGATGTGGACGAGGCGGAGCGAGCCGTCCCCGCCGACGGCGAAGAGGTTCTGGACCTCGTGCGTCGCGTCGGACACCGCCGCGAAGCGCACCTCGCTCTCGCGCAACTGGCGTTCCGACGTGCGCTTCTCGGTGACGTCGCGGCCCGTGGCGAGCACGTAGCGAATGCGGCCGCCGTCGCGCATCGGCGCCAGCGTGGTGAGCACGTGTCGCGTCCCGATCGCGCTGGGTGACGCCACTTCGTAGCTCACCACCTCACCGCTGCTGATCGCCTCTTCCATCCGCGACCGGTGCTCGGCCACCGGGGTGGCGTCGACGTCAACCGGGGCCCAGGTCTCTTCCATCGTCTTCCCGACGAGCTCTCCGTCGCTGCCGCCCGGTCGGCGGGTGGTGATCGAGGAGAGCCAGGTCCGGTTGGCCATCATCACGCGGGGCTCGCCGTCGTCCCCGACTTCATACAAGACCTGCGCGTCGCGGGTCCCTTCGAACACGAGCTTGAGCTTCCGTTCGATCGACAGCGACTCCTGCAGCGTCCGCTCGCGCGCCGACATCGAGGACGCCCCGACGAGCACCATCAGCACGGTCATCACATGGAACGCTTCGAGGTCCACCACACTCGACAGGCCCGTCGGTCCCACGAGGGCTCCCGTCCCCAGCCAGGCACCGGCCGTGGCAGCGATGGACAGTGTCACCACGAGCGTTGCCGCGAGGCGTACCTCCGCGCGCACGCTCATCCAGAGCAGCAACGGGAACAGCGTGAGCCACATCGTTACCACGCGGTTCGACGTGCCCACCTGATAGCTCAACAGCACGAATGCGCACACCAGGAGCGTGCCGGCGACCATCCCGAGCAACTCGGGGCGACGCGGCCGCACAATGGGTTCGCGGTTCTGCAACCAGAGAAACAGGGCGGGGCCGAAGGCGAGGATGCCGATGGCATCGCCGAGCGACCAGGACATGAAGGCCAGGAAGATCTGCGATGGCGGCAGGCTCCCCAGCGTCACCAGGATCGCGACACCGGCCGCCGCGGCGCCCATGCTCGCGAGCGCGGCGATCACGGTCAGTCGGATCGAATCCCCGGTGCTCCGGAACTGCAGGTCGATGCGCGACGGCTTGAGGAGAGACATCGCGATCGCCACTTCGACGGCGGCCGGAACGATGAAGATCACCGCCGCGCCCAGCGGTTGCTGATCGAGGACCGCGGCCATGAAGGTCCCCGCTGCGATACCGGGGAAGAGGCGCCATCCGCCCAGTGCGACGGCGACGAGGGCGACCGCGCTCGCCGGCCACACGACCGCCACGACGTTTCCCTCGGGTCGCGCGATGAACAGCCCGTAGCCGACCGCGATGAGGCTGGCGACGAACGTCCACCCGTTGTCGAGAGCCACGGATCGCCACGATACACTGGCCCGCGGTGCGCTCACCGTGGCTCGGTCCGGAATGGTCGGAATGGCGCGATGCGTGTTGGAGGGACCTGCCCGCGAGATTGCAACGATTCGATGCGGGTCGCAAGGAAATGGTGGCACGACCTGGTCGGCGCGTCATGACATTGGGCGATGCCCATGAAGGTGGATCGCCTCCACGTCACGCTCGGCATCCTGCTCGCCCTCGGTGTCGGCTATCGCGCCATCGCGAACCGGCATCGGGTCGACGGGGTGGCCACGGCCGGCCTGCAATCGCAGCGTGCGCGGCTCGACAGCGCTCGGAGCGTGCGGACGCCCCGCGCCAAGACTGCCGGGCGGCGCGGGCGTTCGGCGAGCTCCACGAAGGGTGTCGATTCAGCTGTGGCCGGTCCACGGATCGAGCGTACCCCGCTCGGTGCCATCGATCCCGCCCATCTCCCGCCGATCCTTGAGTCACCGTCGGGTGCGGCGCGTGGACCACGCGTGAATGTCAACTCGGCAGGTGCCGCGGAGCTCGACGCCCTGCCGGGCGTGGGTCCCGGGTTGGCTCGACGCATCCTTGAGCACCGTCGGGCCCATGGCCCCTTCGGGTCGCTCGACGAACTGGGCAAGGTCAAGGGGCTCGGAAAGCGGCTGCTCGAGCGGCTCGCCCCCCACGTGACGTTCGCGTCGTCGGGGCGTCCCTCGGATGTATTTCCGACGCCCGGGACGCTGCTCTCCGCGCCCCGGGGGACGCTCGCGTCCCTGATCGACCTGCGCCACGAGCTGGTGGCTCACTCGGTTCCCGGGTTCGCTTCACTCGTACCGAAATCTGACCAGCAGATGGCAGCGCCTGCGGTGCCGACGTCCGAAAAGCTCGTGGATTCCCTGCTCAGGGATGGTATCATCGTCCGCGAGCAGTACGACCGGGCACGTCAGGAAGCCAAGCAGGGCGGGAGCACGATCAACTACGCCCTGGTCAAGCTCGGGTTCATTCCCGAGCTCGAACTCACGAAGTACATCGCGCGCGGTTCGCGCATGCCTGCCGTCGACCTGTCGAAGTTCGAGGTCGACCCCCGAATCATCAAGCTGGTCCCCGCCGAGCTGGCGTCGAAGCACCTCGTCCTGCCGCTCAAGCGCGATGGACGCACGCTGACCGTCGCCGTTGCCGACCCCGGCAACCTCGGCATCCTCGAAGACCTCAAGTTCATCACCCGCTACGACATCTTCCCGGTGTTGGCGGGTGAGTTCACGTTGCGCAACGTCATCGACAAGCAGTACGACCAGGGTGACGCCGCGATGGAGGGGATCCTCAAGGACATCGCGCTGGAAGGCGAAGTCGAGGTGGTGGAGGATCAGGAGGAGGAGACCTCGGCGGCCGCGCTCGCCGCCGCGGTCGACGATGCGCCGGTCGTCAAGCTGATCAACGCGATCCTCACGGATGCGGTGAAGCGCGGGGCCTCCGACATCCACTTCGAGTGCTTCGAGCACGAGCTGCGCGTGCGCTATCGCATCGACGGTGCGCTGCAGGAAGTGATGAAGCCGCCCCTCAAGCTCAAGGCGGCGCTGATCTCGCGCTTCAAGATCATGGCGCAGCTGAACATCGCCGAGCGCCGCGTGCCGCAGGACGGCCGCATCAAGCTCAAGATCGGCAACCAGGTCATCGACTACCGCGTGTCCACGCTCCCGACGCTGTTCGGCGAGAAGGTCGTGCTGCGAATCCTCGACAAGGGGAACCTCACGCTCGACCTCGAGAAGTTCGGCATCGAGCCGGCCGCCGAGCAGTCGTTGATGGAAGCGAT
>JACMLI010000403.1 GCA_014379705.1 Gemmatimonadaceae bacterium | reverse complement strand
GGCCATCGAGCGCGACCACGGCGACCCACCGCCCGCTCCCCACGCGACGCGCGAGCGCCTCGCTCTCGAGGGCCGACCGCAGCTGCTCACCGCGCTGCTGCCGATCGAGCGTGAGGGAGCGCAGGCCATACGTCTCGCGCAGGGCGCGCGCCACGTCGTCCGCCGAGGGTCGTCCGGGCTTCACCGCGTGGAGCGCGAGTTCGTGGAAAGGGCGCGCGAGACCCGATGAGCGCACGGTGACGGCATCGTACGCGAGGGCAAACGTCGCCCGGCGCCACCACCCCCCCGACGACGCCATGCGCGTGAGCCGTTCCACCTCGAGCTCGAGGCGCGGCCCGAGCAACGTCGGATTCACGATCGAGCGCAGCAGGCGTGACCCTTCGTTGTCGCCATCCAGCCAACGGCGCTCGTCACCGCCGGGAAGGTCGGTCGCCACGTGCCGAAGGCTCGCGACCCCGTTCCCCTCCGTGACGACGGTGACGACGAGGCGATGCCGGCCATCGGACGCGTGCCTGACGAGGCAGGAGACCCCGCGCGCGTGCAGCGCGTTGTCCTCGGTATCGAAGTACACATCGCGATGGAACGACCGGTCCGTCCCCCCCACGGCGAGTTCCAACGGGATCGCCTCGGTCGCGAGTCGCTCGAACACTTCGGCCGTTGGTACATCCCACCGTCCGTCGTCGCCGAAGTCCGGGAGCAGCGGGACGGTCATCGCAACTCCACGCCCGCCGTCTGATCGACGCCCTGGAGGGCGTCGAGCAGTTCCCCGCGGGCCTCTCGCCGGACTCGAACGCGATAGGTGAGCGTACTCGTGCCCTGCTCCCCCGGGGCGATGCCGCGCAATTCCCAGCGCCGCGTGCGGGCCTCCATGACCTCCTCGAGCGCGGCGCGCGAGCGCGCGCCGTCGGTCGAGCGGATGCGCAGCGTGGCGTTGAAGCGCTCCTCGCCCCCCGCGATGCGCTGTTCCGCGGTGATCTGGAGCTGTCGTCGCCACGCGCGCGCGGCGGATGCGAACACCTCGTCCCCGGCCTCGGGGACCACCTTGGGGGGGCGTCGTTCCCCCGGCGGAACGACCTTGGGCAGCCGCGCCAGGCGGCGCCAGTTGCCGCGCATGCCGGCCACCGGTCGCCTCGCGAAGTCGAGCCACCAGAGCGCGAGCACAACCACCCCGAACACCACGGAGGTGAGGATGCCGACCATCAGCGCGCCTAACGACGCCGAGATGCCGATGCTGACGGCGACGAAGATGTAGACGCCGTCCTTCACGTCGTCGAGCGAGTTGCGGAAGCGCAGGATCGCCACGATCCCCGCAAGGCTGAACGCGAGGGCGAGGCTGTTCTGGATCAGCGTCACCATCCCCGCGACCGCAAGGGGCAGCAACACGAGGATGTGGACCATCGACTGCGAGAACCCGCGGCGCCGCCGCGTGAGCGAATAGACCCATGCCATCGGCAGGGCCGTCGCCAGCGCGCCCCCGAGCACGAGCAGCGTGGTCGTCACCATGTCCTCGAGGCCCCCGAAGTCCGGCCCCCCGGTATCCGCCGCGAGCGCCGCGCCACTGGGCAGCGACGTCAGGTCCTGCGGGCGCGCCCCGGCGAGGAGGTCACGCACGGCGGGATACTGCCGCCACGCCAGCACCCCGATGACGGTGCCCACCACGTAGTACCCAACGATCGCCAGCAGGCGGCGCGCCGCGGTCGACAGCCCCCGCTCCGCGTCCCGGTCGTCCCCGCTCATGAGGTCCCAACGAGCTTGCGGAACTCCGGATTCGTGCGCAGCGGTTCCCACTGCGGATCACGCCGCAGGTTGGGCACCGTCACCCACGACGGGACGCGCAGCATCGGGGCGAGCAGCGCGATCGCGCGCGCGTGGTCGCCGAGCTTCACGCTCGTCTGCGCCGCGACGTAGTTCGCCTCGGACCACGCGACCGCATCCTTCTCCCGCGGGGCCAGCTCGAGCGAGCGCAGCATATGGGCGCGCGACACCGCCGTGTCCCCATTCACGGCGCTCACCCATCCGCTGGCCATGAGCAGCCGGTAGCTGTTGGGCTGCGCCTTCACGAGGTCATCGCGCATCGCCCGCAGGCTGTCGGCGTGCACCTTGGCCAGCTGGGGCCTCCACGTGTCGTAGAGGTGCACGCGCCAGTAGTGATAGAGCACGGAGCTCCCGCCGAACGCGCTCGCCGTGACACGCTCGAGGGCCACGAGGTCGGTCGAGTCCAGCGCCGGCAGTGCCACGTCGAACCCTTCGGAGCCCACCGAGCGCTCGGGACCAAAGCGCCGCAGCATGCCACGGGCGGTTTCCCGCGCCGCGGCGTAGTCGGCCGCGACGATCACTTCCAGGCGAAGCTTCATGACGTGCGTGTCGACGATGTCGGAGTCGGCCGCCATCGCACGATCGAGGTAGCGCTTCGCCTGCGTGTAGTCGCGCATCAGCCCGTAGGCCTCGGCGGCCGCGACGTTTGGTATCACCGAGCGCGGGTCGAGCCGGGCGGCCTTGCGCAGCCGATTCACGGCTTCCTTCAGGTCCCCGCGCCGAGACGCCACCGCGGCGCTCGACACCAGCATGAAGCTGTCGTTGGGCCGGCCCTTGATCGCGATGGTGTAGTGCGAATCGGCGGCCGCGAGGTTCTCGGTGCCCTCGAAGAACCTGCCGAGGGCGAGGTGCGCCTCGGGCAGCGACGGATCGAGGGCGATGGCGGAGTCCGCGGCGGCACGCGCCTGCGCCAAGCGAGGGGCCGTGCGGTCGATGAAGCCCTCGTACATGCGCATGTGCACGAGGGCGAGCCTGGAAAAGGCGAGGGCAAAGTGCGCATCCAGCCCGACCGCCTCGAGCAGCAGCTTCTCAGCCCTGGGCATCGCACTGGCGCTGTTCATCTCCCGCGTCCGGATCTGCTCCGCGCGGATATAGGCGTCGTACGCCGCGAGGTCCTCTGTGGGACGCGCCGACATGTGCAGTCGCGCGCCACCGGGCAGGGCGACGGCGAGCTGCCCCGCGACCTTCTCCGCGATCTCCGATTGCACGGAGAACACGTCCTTCAGGTCCGCGTCGAACGAGTGTGCCCAGAGATGACTGTCGTCGCTCACGCGGATGAGCTGCGGCGTCACGCGCACGCGACCACCACCGCCCGGCGTTCGCTGCCATCGCACGCTCCCCTCGAGCACATAGTCGGCGCCGAGTTCTTCAGCGATCTGCTTGAGCGTCTTGGTCGACTGCGCGTACTGGTCCGCGCTCGTGCGCGAGATGACGCCAAGCCCGGGGAGGCTGGCGAGGCGGCTCGTGACCTCCTCGGTCACGCCATCGGCGAAGTACGCGTCGTCAGGCGCCCCGAGGTTCTTGAACGGCAGGACCGCCACCATCTTGCGGCCTGGCTCTTCGGCGGCCGCCCTCGAGACTTTGCCCTGGCTCCGCCAGGCAAAGAGTGCCATCAATGCCACCGCGGCCGTGGCGCCCGCAAAGAACCCGCGGGTCTTCCAGCGACGGAGCACCGAGGGGCGCACTTCGTCCTCCGCGGCCCGCAGCGCGGCGAGGAACTCGTTCGCGTCGACGAAGCGATCCTCGGGGCGCGTCGCCATCGCCTTCGAGATCGCGGCCGAGACGCCGGCCGGGACGTCGCTCGCACAGTTCGCAAGGCTTGGCGGCGCCTCGGCGAAGTAGGACGCGGCCAGAGCTTGAGGTGTGGCTCCACCAAACGGCGCCTTGCCGGTCAGCAGCTCGAAACCCACCACCCCGAGGGCGAAGACGTCGACGCGCGGGTCGGCGCCGTTGGCATCAACGAGCTGTTCAGGCGCCATGTAGCCTGGCGTGCCCGGCCCTTGCCCCGTCGCCGTCAGCCGTTGCGTCACGGTGACACGTTGCAGGGCGGATGCAATGCCGAAGTCAGCCAGTACTGCGTGTCCGCCGGACAGGAGCACGTTCTCCGGCTTCACGTCGCGATGGATGATGCCGTGCGAATGTGCGTATGCGAGGGCCCCGGCGAGTTCCCGCAGGATCTGCAGCGCGTCGCGCGTGGGGAGGGCCCCTTCGAGCGCGATGCGGGTCCGGAGCGACTCTCCCTCGATGTACGGCGTGATGTAATAGTGCAGGTCGTCATGCGACCCCGGCCCTCGCACGCACATGGCGCAGGCCAGCACGGGGAGGATGTGCGGGTGCTGCAGGTTGGCCGTAACGAGGATCTCGCGCTCGAACCGAGCACGGCTGACCCCGCTGACGAGGTCAGGGGGGAGGACCTTGATGACGACGCGTCGGCCGAGGGAGCGCTCGGTGGCCAGGAAGACGCGGGCCATGCCACCCCCACCAAGCTCCCGCTCGATGAGGTAGGCGTCGCCGACGACCTCCTGCAGCTCCTGCAGCAGCTCCAGGTTCATGATTCCCCCGTGCCGCGTGGCACATGGCGTTGACCATTCGGCCCCCGCGGTTGCAGGGAAGCTCGACGGCCCGCCCACAGCGGGCAAGCCCTCATTTGGACCATCCGCGCTGGAGCGGGACAGGCGGTGAAATTCGCGCTCCCGTGCGGGACGCCACCCACTGCCGGTCGTCGCGCGCCAGCTCGCTCATTCCCTCCGGCAGGGGCAGTCCGACGGGGGCCACCAGCCGGCCCTTGGGCCGAATGGCGGCCACGAGACTTGCCAGGAGGATCTGAGACACGTCCTCCCCCACCAGCGCCCCTCGAAGCGCGTCGGGGGCGAGGGGCACTCGGTCATCCACCCAGAGCGTCGAGACGCCCCGCCCCGTTGCCGCTCCACTCGGGTTCACCTGCAGGATCGTGCACTCGGCGCTGTCTTCGAGCGCCGCAGCCAGGGTCGCTGCCGTGCCAAGAGCCGCGACGACGCCACCGGCCTCGGACAGGTCGAGGAGCGCACGCGCCCGCATCACCTCATCGTCCGCCACGGGGGAAGGCGGCAGTCGCGGCGACAGGTCCGGCGGGTGTCCCGCGACCGTGAAGTCGGCAGCGCCGTCCGCGACCGGGTACTCCGTCCGGCAGATCGGGCAACCTAACGAGCCGGTGGCGATGTGCCGTCCGTGAAAGGTCGACACCGCCGCCACGAGCCACGTCTCCTCATGGGCGCGGGGGCAACGCAGTATGTCGACGAGTTCGATGAACACCGGAACGAATGCGATCGGGACAGCGGACGGGGGGAATCTCTCAGCGGTGCCGGCGTGCCGCCATCACCCGTCCGACGTACCCCGCCGGCCGATCGAGCCTACGCGGACCTCGTCGACCTGCACGTGGGGAGGGCGCGTGACGGCCCAGAGGACGGCGTCGGCTACGTCCTCGGCACCCAGCATCTCTGCGCGCGCGGGAAAGCCCTTGCGATGTTCGAGCCCCACCGAGTCCCACATGGCGGTGTCGACGGGCCCGGGTGAGACAAGGGTTGCGCGCACGCCGCTTCCACGCAGCTCAGCGCACAGCACCTCGTGGATCGCCCGCGCCCCGTACTTGGATGCCGCATACGCCGCGTTCTCGGGGAAGGCGGTGTGGTCGGCGATCGACCCGACCATGACGACGTGGCCGCGACGCCGCTCGCGCATGCCCGGCAGCAGGTGATGCAGCAGGTGGTACGGGGCGAGCAGGTTCACCTGGACCATCCGCTCTGCATCGGCGAGTGACAGCGCGCCGAGTTCCCCGAGGGCGAACGCCCCGGCGTTGTTCACGATGATGGTGGGTTCACCCATCGTCCCGCGCACCGTGGTGGCGACGCGCCGCACCTCCGTCGCGT
>JACMLI010000402.1 GCA_014379705.1 Gemmatimonadaceae bacterium | reverse complement strand
GTCATGCAGCAGGCGATCGCCGAGCGCCCGTTGCTCCGCGAGCCGGCGACGGGACGGGCGGCGGTGTCGAGTGCGCACCCCGTGTCCACCGCGGCCGGTGTGGAGATCCTCGCGAAGGGAGGCAACGTGGTCGACGCCGCCGTCGCCGTGTCGTTCGCGTTAGGCGTGGTCGAGCCCGACGCGAGCGGGATGGGGGGCTACGGCGAGATGCTGGTCCACGTGAAGGGCATGGAACGTCCCGTCCTGCTGGAGTTCATGGCGCGCGTGCCCGAGGAGGCCACGCTGTCCAACGCGTCGCTGCTGACCGATGGTCGCTACCCGTCGGACGGGCCGGTGCTCGCGATGGTGCCGGGGACGGTCGCGGCGATGCATACGGCGTGGAAGCGCTACGGCAGCGGCAAGGTGCCGTGGGCCGACCTCGTGGCCCCGGCCATCCGCGCGGCGCGCGACGGCTACGAGGTGAGCGATGGACTCGCCACGACCCTGCGCCTCGAGCGCGATCGCTTCGCGAAGTACGAGTCGAGTCGCGCGCTGTTCTTCCGCAACGGGGCTCCGCTGCAGGCCGGGGATACACTTCGCAATCCCGATCTAGCCTGGGCGCTCGAGCAGGTCGCCAAGGGCGGGGCCGACGGCTTCTATCGCGGGGAAGTCGCGCGTCGCCTGGTGACCGACCTGCGCGGGAAGGGGAACGCCATTCGCCTCACCGACCTCTCCCGCTACTTCGCCGCCGATCGCGACCCCATCACGACGACGTATCGCGGGAACACGGTCTACGGCAGCGCGCCGCCCGTGAGTGGGGGCGCGACACTCGCGGCGCAGCTCAACAGCCTCGAGCTGTTCGCGTCGCCGCGTTCGTACCCGACCGACGCCGCCACCATGCACGCGATGATCACCGCGTGGCAGCTGGTGCCGTCGTCGCGCAACCGGATCGCCGACCCGTCACTCTGGCCCGTCGACGTGTCTCCCTTCACCAGCAAGGACACCGCGCGTGCGCGCTGGCGCTGCTTCGACCCGGCGCGCGCGCTCACCACGAGCGCCTTCCGCGGTGACACGCTCACCTGTACTGGCGCCACGGTGACTCCTGATGCCGGGCTTCGCGGCGACGCCGGGTTCGCCGACGTCGGTCCCGTGTCTCCAACGGAGCCGTGCAACCTGCAGGAACATGCGCGCGCCGCAGAGTGCCGCGCCCAGGGCACCACGGCGTTCGTCGTGGCCGACGCCGATGGCAACGCCGTCGCCGTGACGCAGACCCTGGGGACGTGGGGGGGCAATTTCTACGTCACACCCGGACTCGGCTTCCTGTACAACGACAAGCTCACGTCGTACGGGACCGATCCCAACGCGTATGGCGCCCGCATCCCCTACGCACGGCATGGATCGACGATCTCGCCGACGATCGTGCTCCGCGACGGCCGGGCCGTGCTCACGTTAGGCGCGGCCGGCAACGCCTGGATCAGCTCGGCCGTGTACCAGACGCTGGTGGGCGTGCTCGACTTCGGGCTGGCGCCTCAGCAGGCCCTCGAATTGCCGCGGTTCCTGCCGGCGCAGCGCGGGGCGCCTGGAGGAGGCGCGACGCGCGAGCTCGTCATCGACATCGAGGACGGCATCGCGCCGGGCGTCTCGCGCCGCCTGCGCGACATGGGCCATCGCTTCAACGTGATCTCGCTCAAGGGCGAGCTGCGCATGGGCTACGGCGCGGCGATCGCCATTGGTACCAACAGCGTGACGGCCGGCGCGGATCCCCGCCGCGCCGGCGCCGCGGGAGCTGTGAAGTGAGCACCGGAACGTCAGATGGCAGATGGCAAATGGCAAATGGCAGATAAAGCGGGTTGCGTTGAAAGCTGGCCCTCGGCCGCGGCCAAGGGCCAAATCGCACAGCCGAGCCCGTCCCCGACGTGGTGCACCACGTGCGGTCGCCCCTTTGAGAATGACGAGCCACCCATCATCGTGATGTATCACGGCGTGGCCACGGCGGCGTACCACGAGTCGTGCCGACCAGACCGACGCCGGAATGGGTGTGCTGGCTGCTGACCTGTCCTCGTTTTCCAGGCCGACGATGCGTGTCACGATGATGAGGGCCCTCGCCCTTCGCGCGAAGGTAACGCACGGGCTGCTGGCCATCCTGTTCGCCTCGTCGCCCGCGTGGGCGCAAAAAGCGCCGACGAAGGCGATCGGCAAGCCGATCGTTGAGCTGGAGGAGCCGTTCACGGGCGCGTTCGACGCGCGCGAACTCCCCGATGGCCGGCTCATCGTGCTCGACGTGAAGGACAACGTGCTCTCGTACGTGTCCGCCGACCTTTCCACCGTGAAGCCCATCGCTCGCCAGGGATCGGGACCCACGGAGTACCAGCGCATCACGCAAATCATTCCCCGTCAGGGTGACAGCACGCTCGCCTACGACGTGATGAACGCCCGCTTCCTCGTGATCGACCCGAACGGCGTAGCCGTGTCGACCGTCTCGCTGCGTGAAGCGTCTGGTGGCATGCCGATCGGGCCCATGGCAGTGAAGGGCTACGACGGCAAGGGCCGACTGCTGTATCAGGGAATGAAGGTCACGATGGGGCCGAGGGGGCCCGCATTGTCCGACACGTCGGCGGTGCTCCGGCTCGATCCGGCGCGCAAGAAGATCGACACGTTGTCCTCGGTGCGCATCGGGTCTCCCGCCTTGCAGATGTCCGGTGACATGCGGAAGGGGACGGGCGCCGTGCGCATGGTCATGCCGGCTTACCCGATCGTCGACGAGTGGGGCCTCCTTCCCGATGGCCGCATCGTGGTCGTGCGCGGCGACACCTACTCCCTCGAGTTCATCTCTGCCCCTGGCGTCATCGCGTCGCGCGTGAAAGTGCCGTACGAGCCGGTGAAGGTCGTGAACCAGGACAAGGTCAAGATGCGCGAGGCACGCGAGGAGATGGAGAAGGAAGTCTCCAAGGCCATGGCTGGGGCGAGCGCGATGATCCCGAAGGGAAAGTCGGCACCCAAGATGCCCTCGATGGCGGTGGACGAGCCCACCGAGTGGCCAGCGGTCAAGCCCGCCTTCGGCCAGGCCGCGCTCAAGATTGCTCCGGACGGCGAGATCTGGATCTCACGCCTTCGCGAGGCCGCGTTCGATGGTCAGTCGTGGGACGTGTTCACGAAGGCCGGTGTGCTGCGCATGCGTGTGGACCTGCCCGCGAAGGCGAAGCTGGTTGGCATTGGCGCTCGGCACATCTACGCTGTCCGTACGGACTCGGACGATTTGCAGTATCTCGGGCGATACTTGAAGCCCTGAGGGGACGAGCTGGACGGGTGGACGGGATAGACGGGCAACGAAAGGACGGGTAGACCGGGCCCTTACCCGTCCACCCGTCCACCCGTCCACCCGTCCACCCGTCTGCTCTCTGGGCTTACAGCCCTGAGAGCAGAGCGTCGTTATTCGGGGTCGAAGCAATCCGCTTGATCATCCACTCCATCGCCGCCGTTGGCGGCATTTGCTGGAGCCCGCGGCGGAGCGTGTAGATCGCATCGAGCTGGTCGGTCTTGTAGAGCTTCTCCTCGCGACGCGTGCCGCTCGCCGCGATGTCGAACGCCGGGAAGATGCGCTTCTCCGAGAGCGCGCGGTCGAGCTTGATCTCGCAGTTGCCCGTGCCCTTGAACTCCTCGAAGATCACGTCGTCCATGCGCGAGCCGGTCTCGACGAGCGCGGTGGAGATGATCGTGAGGCTCCCGCCGCCGTCCTTCTCCAAAACGCAACGCGCCGAGCCGAAGAAGGCCTTGGGCTTGGCCATCGCGGTGGAATCGAGGCCGCCGGACATCGTGCGTCCGGAACCACGCTCCGCGGTGTTGTGTGCGCGGGCCATGCGGGTGAGGGAATCGAGCACGATCACGACGTCCTTGCCCATCTCCACCTGGCGGCGGGCATGTTCGAGGACGATTTCGCACACTTCGACGTGCCGCTGCGCGGGCTGGTCGAAGCTCGACGAGATCACTTCACCGACGCCCCACGAGATGGCTTCGCTCACTTCCTCGGGACGCTCGTCGACGAGGAGGATGAGGAGGACCGCCTCGGGGTGGTTGAGCGCGATGCCTTCGGTGATCGCGTGGAGGAGCATCGTCTTGCCGGCGCGGGCCGGGGCGACGATGAGCGCGCGCTGGCCGAAGCCGATCGGCGCCATCAGGTCGATGGCGCGGCGCGTGAGCTCGGGGCCGGCCTTGGCCGGCCGTCCGGTCTCGAGGGTGATGCGGCGATCGGGATACGTCGCCGTGAGGGCGCTGAAATCGGGACGGCGCTGGAAATCGGCGAGCGCTATGCCGTTGATCGAGACGACGTCGACACACACGACCCGACCGCGGTGATCGCGTCCGGTGGTGGTGACCACGATGTCGCCGCGACGAAGACCCGCCTGCTTGGCGAGGCCGGGAGGGACCCAGGCGTCACCGTTGTCGGTGAGGTAGCTGTTGGCGGGACGGCGAATGAAGCCGCCTTCGCGATTCGTATCGAACCAGCCCGTGGCCTCGCCGTCCGCGATGACCGCCGCTTGCGGCACTTGCTGATTTTCTCGTCCGCGTCGACCGCGGTGACGGCGATTGCGACGCCCGTTCCGCTGGAAGTCGTCGTTACCGTTGCGCTGGAAGTCCTGGCGGTTCTGCTGGTTCCCGCCGTGTTGGGGCAGGTTCGCCGCGATGTTGCCGGGCTGGAGGTCACCGGGGCCGGGACCTTCGGAGGATTCAGCGTCTCCTCCACCACCGTCGCCACCTCCCCCGCCGTCTCCACCCTCGTCCCCGCTAAAGCCTTCCGGGGTGGTCGCGCCTTCCGTGGCGACTTCGGGATCACCGTCGCGATACGGATTCGGCTCGGAATTCGGATCTGCGTTCGGTGGGCGCTTGTACGACCGTCTGCTGCGACGGTGCGGACGTCGGCGTTCAGGCATGCAAAAGGACTTTGTGGTGGTGGACGGGCAGGTACAGGTCACGGCACGGCGCGGCGCGCCGTTGCGTGATGAATGGGACAGGATGTCCTTGACGACCCTTGCGTCATCCGCGCGCGTTGGCGCAGACGGCCGCGATGAATCGGGCGAACGAACTGAGCGGGACGAGGGTGCGAAACTCGCACAGGGTTCAGGCTACCGGACGGCGCGGATGCCTCACGCGTAACCGACAACCCTTCTACACGAATCACCGGGAATCCAGCCGGCCCCTACGACGGCAACACACCGTCCTGACCGCGGATCTCGGGTCCCGGACGACAGTGGTTCACGTCCCGGGTGCGTTGAGTATCGCACAGCAGCTTCATTCGCGCAAGAACGGCCCAGCGAGCGAGGCAGGCATCCCCCTCCCGTCAGGCATCGGGCATGTCCGGGCTGTGCGGCAATCCCTCGATGGATTTCGTCTCCTCGATGATACGTCGGCACAGCTCGATCATCCGGCGGACCGAAGTCGCGTGGTCAGGCGCCAGCGGTTCGAGTTCGAGCAGCTGGGCTTCGGCGAGAAGGGCTGCGAGCGGGTTGTTCAGCCTGTGCTGCAGTCGTGCGGCGATCTGTCCCGACGCGATCACCGTCTGCAGGCGGCGGAGCGATGCGAGGGTGCGACGCCCGGTTTCCGACGCCTTCACTGCGTCCTGCGCGTCCAGCACCTTCGTCAGGACGCTGGGCAGGACCAGCGCCATGTTGACGGTTGCTATGGTTCGTTGGACCCCCAGGAGGGCCAGGGCCGCTTGCGGGAGCATCTCGGGCGAATCGGCGACGAGAATGATCGCGTTGACGTAGCCGCGCGCGCGCAGGTCGCGCACGATGGATTCCGACCCCGACGACAGCGCCCCCACGGCCACCACGACGCATTCCGAACGCGGCGTGTCGCGCAACAGCGTCAGGTCGGCGGACTCCACGTTCGCGTCCGGCAGGATGGCCTGCACGGTCTCGAGGAGTACATCCGTCGCATCGCTGTCGGTCGAGAGGCAGACGACGCGAGGGATCACGTCCTCCCGTGCAATCGTCGGTGGCGTGCTGCTCATTCAGGGCGAGGCCTCAGCAGGTTATTTTGCCAACATGTCGTCGGGACAACTGCAGCTGGCTGACCAGCTTGCAACACTCGTGCATCAGTATCGCGCCGCGGGCCAGTTCGCTCAACTCCGCACGGCGCTTCAGGCCGTGGCGCGGAGTGCGACGCCGGACGCGCTCGTGATTGCTGCCGAGGAATTTCGCGAAGATCCCGCCGCGGCGGCACCGATCTACGAAGTGATTGTCGACACGCAGCCCGGAAATGCGCGCGCCCTGGTCGTGCTCGCCAATGCCTATTGGCTCCTCGGAACGGGTCCCGAGGTCGTCGAAGATCTCGCCAATCGCGCGATCAGCATCGATCCGGCCAACCGGGGGGCGTGGCACCTCTGGGCGCTCTCGGAATCGAACCCGCGGTTGCGCACCAATCGGTGGCACCAGGTCACGGAGCGTTTTGCTGGCGACGAGCTCGCCCTGGCGAACCTGGCCGACAACGCCGCGGCGGTCGCCGGGGCGGAGAAAGACTACGAGATGCTCGACCTCGCGGTCGCAGCCTACGAGTCCCTCCTCTCCCGCGCCCAGGAAACGTCCCAGCGCATCGCGGTGGAGACGGCGCTGCAGGCCCTCAAGGGCTGGAAGTTCTAGGGAGCGAACTCTCGGCGCCCGCGCGGAGTCCAAGAGAAACCTGCATGCCGCGCCCCCGTATCACTGAGGGAGGCGTTTGCCCACCGTTCAATCGAACCATGACCCTGCGCGACTGGCACGTTGGTCGTTGGAACGCCATGCGATGGCGCGTCCGGTTCGCGTTCGGTGGTCGCGAGCGTGGTTGGCTGAGGAGGCACTGGAAGCTTTCCCTGCTGGCTGCGGTGCTCGTGACCGGCGCCGCCACCTTCGACGCCTGGCTTGTCACCTGCGGATTCGCCGGCTGTCCATCCGCCGCGGAGCTCCAAGGGTATCGGCCCCCCGAAGGTGGACGCGTGCTCGACCGGAATGGGCGATTGATCGGGCGCCTGCACGTGGTGAATCGGGTGAACGTTCCGCTGAGCCGCATCCCGATGCACGTGCGCCAGGCGTTCGTGGCGACCGAAGATCGGCGCTTCCGCCGGCACGAGGGCATCGACTGGCATGGCGTGGCGCGTTCGGTGGTGCGCAACGTGACGTCGATGCGGGTGCGCGAGGGGTTCAGCACGATCACGATGCAGGCGGCCCGCAATGCGTTCCTTCCCGAGCGCGCCGCCCTCAGCCGCTCGTTAGGCCGCAAGCTCATCGAGCTGCGCCTGGCGCGCCTCATGGAGCGCCACCTCACCAAGGACCAGATCCTCGAGCTGTACCTCAACGAGATCTACCTCGGCAACGGCGTCTACGGCGTCGACGGGGCGAGCCGCGACCTGTTCGGCAAGAGCGTGCGCGACGTCAGCCTCGTCGAGGGCGCCGTGCTCGCCGCGCTGGCGAAGGGTCCGTCGTCGTACACGCCAAAGCGCAATCCCGACCGGGCCCGCGCCCGGCG
>JACMLI010000401.1 GCA_014379705.1 Gemmatimonadaceae bacterium | reverse complement strand
TCTTGATGATCTTGCGGCGCTGCACGTCCATGGTGTTCAGCACGTCTCGGCCGTCGCGCTGCGCCGTGAAGGCGAGAATGCGACTGTCGGGCGAGAACGCACTCTGCGAATACAGGAGACGCAGTTCCTCGAAGTCCGGATCGAGCGCCGACTTCACCAGGCGCTTGATGCGCTTGCCCGTCTCACCGTCGCCAAGCCACAGGTCGGGGAAGACTTCGCCGCGCAGGTAGCTGCCCAGCGAGATGAAGGCGATGTACTTGCCGTCCGGGGAATACGACGGTGCCACAAAGAGCTGCGCGATGCCCCCGCTCTTCCGCTGATTGAGCAATGGGTCGGAGAACTTGCGGGCCCGATCGAGCGACGCGATCTGCGGCAGGTGCTTCACCTGCATCGCCTCGCGCCACTCGTCGCTCAGTTCCTCGAGGGAGAGGCCGAGCTCACGCTTGAACGCGCGCTCCACTCCCACGTTTGGCGTCGAGTTGAGGATCTCGCCGATGACGTCGTCGCCCCAGCGCTCACCGATGTACTCCCATAACGCCTCACCGAAACGATACGGGAAGAAACGGTCCGGGTAGTCGGTCATCAGCTTGATCGTCGGCAGCGAGCCGTTGAGGGCGGCGTCGCGCATCCAGCTCTGTGTGAGGATGTGCTTGGGGCCGAGCGACAGGTACTCGGCCATGCCTTCCATCATCCACAGGGGCGGCTGCACCTGGGCGAGCGTCTGCAGGCCGTTGCCGGCGCGTCCACGGGCGAAGATGTCGTACTGGAACCCGTGCACGAGTTCGTGCGCGAGCACGTGCTCGAAGGACTGGAAGTCGCCGGTAAACGGGAGCAGGATGCGGTGACGCAGGGCCTCGGTCACGCCCCCCACGCCTTCGCCCAGGTCACCCGTGACGTTGTTCTGGGCGAAGTCCGTGCGGGAGCGGAAGAGGATCAGCGGCTTCTTCTCGCGGAACTGGTGGTTCAGCAGTCGCGAGAGGCGGGCGTACGAGCGCTCCGTCATCCGGGCGGCATCGTTGATGATGCTCTCTTCTTCCGGATAGTAGTGAATCAGGAAGTGTTCGGTCTCGAGCACCTTCCAGCGGAACTTGTCGAACTGCACCTGGTTCTGGCCGAAGTAGAGTTGCGCCTCGGCGCGACCGGCCACGGTCACGAGAGCAAGGGCCAGGGCGGAACGGAGCAGGGCGCTGGCCAGGGCGGACGGACGGCTTCTCATGCGGAGGCTCCTTGCGACGCGACCGGGACGATTGTGGCATCTCCCCACAATCGCTCCAGCTGGTAGAAACTACGAAGCGTAGGATGAAACACGTGCAGCACCACATCCATGAAGTCGACGAGCACCCAACGGCCCTGGGCCCCGCCCTCGACGTGATTCGCGCCCTCGCCGCCGAGCTTCATCGTTTCAACGACGTGTTCGGCAGTGCTCCGGACGTGCGTGTCCGACGTGCCACTCGCGATCACGAAGAAGTCGGTCATGTCGGTCACGCCATCGAGGTCGAGAATCACGACGTCCATCGCCTTGTTGTCGAGGCAGAGCGCGGCGATGCGCTGGGCCAGTGCTGCTGACTGCTTGCGGGTGCTCGTTGCCATGCCGTGAGTGCGGGGGAGCCAGGCCAGCCACGGGGCGGCCGGAATTGGTGCGGGCGCCGGGGGTTGGACAGGCGCCTGGTCAAGCATAATGCGCCGCCCTCGTCCCAGCGACACACGAACGGGTAAAGCACCCTAGGTCCCGTGCCCGGACACTTCGACGAGGCCCTGAGACCTGCCACCGCGACTTGGAGAAAGGCGAATCACGAGAATGATGGGCAGTACGAGGAGCATGGGAGGCACGAGAAGACAAACCACCCCCAGGTTCGTTCGCGGTCACTCTCATGCCTCTCGTGCTTCCCGTACCGCTCGTGATTCTCGTGATTCCTCTCCAGCGCTTGCCAACCCGAGCGTGCGAAAGGGCGCGGTCCCCAGCGGGTCCCGCGCCCATTCGTCCCTTCAGTTTTCGGCCCGAAAATCAGGCCTTGATGACCCACACCTTGATCTCGGGCTTCACGTCCGCGTGGAGCTTGATCGGCACCCGGTAGACCCCGAGCGCCTTGATCGGCTCGTGCAGGTCGATCTGGCGCCGTTCGAGGTGGAAGCCCTGCGCCTCGAGCTGTTGCGCGATATCAGCGGCCGTCACCGAACCGAACAGCTTGCCCTCTTCGCCCACGCGGGCGGAGAAGGTCAGCGAGACCTGCTCGAGCTTGGTCGCGTACTGCTCGGCGCCCTGGCGGCGCTCAGCTTCGGCGGCCTCGAGGCGGGCCTTTTCCTGCGCGATGCGTCGCTTGTTGCCTTCCGTCGCCTCGACCGCGATGCCGCGCGGCAGGAGGAAGTTGCGGCCGAAACCGGCCGACACCTTCACGAGGTCCCCGGGGTGCCCGAGGGAATCAACGGCCTGTCGAAGAATGACTTCCATGAAAGTGCTCCACTCGTTATGCGGCGAGGCTCGGAGAGCCGCGCCACGTCATGACTTATCCGGCAGGCCGCAGGCGGCCGCGCCAGTCGATCCACGTGTCGGCGAGCCCCAGCCCGAGGGAGAATATCCCCACCACCGGGCCAGCAAGACAGGCCGCGATCACCAGCAGCACCGGCGTCGGCTTGCCCGGCGCCAGGAACCACGAAAGCACGCCGAGCCCGCGAAGGGCGTACAGCGCACCGAAGAACACCACCAGGTTGAGCCCGAGCCCGCGTGCGGCCTGCAGGCTCGGGAGCACCAGCAACGTCACGCCGAGCACGATGCCCCAGATCAGCTGGTCGCCGAACCGGAAGTCCGCCAGCGGTCGAAGCAACGGACCGATGCGCGTGCGGCTCGACCGATGGTAGACCGCGTACGCCAGCGCCAGCATCGCGAGCGACTGGAGGCCGAGCAGCGCGGGAAACACGCCGATCGAAGTCCGCGCGAGCCCTGGCAGCCTCGCCTCGCCCTGCTCGACTACGGCCGCCACACCCGGGTAGCGCTCGGACATGTTGCGCCACTCCGGGCTACGCGACCACGCGTCGTACTGGCCACTCACCTGCGACAGTCGTCGCGAGAACTCCTCGCTGATCGTTCGACCGACGTCCTGAACATCACCCTGACCGACGGCGAGGATCATGGCCGCCACGGCAAAGGTGACCGCCGTCGCGGCGAGGGCACGCGGGAAGAACGCCCGGCGCGGCTCCATCCACGACACGATGCCGAATGCCGCCGCGAGCAGCAGCACCCAGCCTCGACTCAGTGGGTCAAAGCTCGTCGCGTTGGATGGGCTGATCGACAGCATCCAGATCGCGAGCCCTCCCCACGCGAGGAACATCAGGAGACGGCCACCGAGCCACCACGCGACGAGTCCGCTCGCCGCCATCGCGGGACCGAGGAACAGGATTGTCTGCTCGATCGGCACCACGAGGCGGAACTGCGCGACCACTGGAATGCTCAGCGCAAGCACGAGCCCCACCATCAGCCGAAACCAGCTGCGGGGTGGGGCTGCCACCGCGATCGGTGACGCCGTGCTCGGGGTGATCGGAGCCGTCACGCCAACGTGCCTGATGCTAGACCGCGCCCTGGTGGCCGCGGAGGTACGGAATGAACGCGAGGTATCGCGCGCGCTTGATCGCGATTGCCAACTGGCGCTGGTGACGCGCACATACACCGCTCAACCGGCTCGGCAGGATCTTGCCGTGGTCGGTGATGAAGCGGCCAAGGGAGCGATCGTCCTTGTAGTCCACGTAGTGGACGCGGCCTTCGCAGAAGGGGCAGGATTTCCTGGGTCGTCGCATGGTCAGTCCTCGTCCTCCTCTTCTTCCTCACGGCGCCGGGCGGCCGCAAGCTCTTCCTCGGTCTGCGGCGGGGCGCCGAGTTCGTGTTCGTAGAGCGTGATCAGGTAGCGGACGACGCCGTCGTCGAGCTTGAGCGAGCGCTCGAACTCGGGCAGCGTCTTCGCATCGGCGATGAAGCGGGCGAGGACGTAATAGCCCGTCTCGCGGCGCCCGATCTTGTAGGCCAGCTGGCGCCGGCCCCACTGCTCGACCTTGATTTCTTCGGTCGTGTGCAGGAGCGCGTGATGTCGCGCGATTTTGTCCTGGATGGCGGCATCTTCGAGTGTAGAGTCAAAGATGTAGACCGCCTCGTACTGTCGAGACACGGTGGCAAACCTCCCTTTGGTCTGGTCCGCCTCTCGCCGGTTGCCTGGGCGGGAGGAGGGATCGTTGTGAGCCTCAAAAGGTAAGGTGTTGGGGGAGGGGAGAGAAGCGTGATTCGGGATTCGGGATTCGTGAATCGGCGTGATTCGGCTTTGGCCCACCCCGAATCCCGCCCAACCCCGCATCACGAATCCCGAATCCCGGCACTTCCACCCTCCCCCCACACCGTCCAAACTCCAGACATGTGCGGTCGCTTCGGCCTTTCCCGCCCCGAAAAGCTCAAGCTGGAGCGCTTTGGCATCATTGCGCTCCCCGAGGAGACCCACCCCCGCTTCAACATCGCGCCGGGGACCGACGTGCTCGTTGTTCGGGAGCGCAAGGGGGAGCGCGAGGCGATCACCCTCCGGTGGGGGCTGGTCCCGTGGTGGGCGGATGACGTTGCAGTCGGAGCCCGAATGGCCAACGCCCGGTCCGACACCGCTTTCACCAAGCCGGCTTTCCGCGACCCCATGCGCCAGCGGCGCTGCCTCATCCCGGCCGACGTGTTCTACGAATGGCAGGCCATCCCCGGTGAGCGGAGAAAGCAGCCGTACGCGGTGGGCCTGCGCAGTCGGGAGCCCTTTGCCCTGGGGGGGATCTGGGATTTCTGGCGGCCGAAGGAGGGAGGGGAGGGGATCGCGACGTTCGCGATCCTCACCACCGAGCCCAACGTGCTCCTCTCCCCGATCCACGACCGCATGCCAGTCATCGTGCCGGCTGACCGCTTTCTCACCTGGCTAGACGCCCGCACCCCCGAGCCGGAGGTGAAGGAGCTGGTCCAGCCATTCCCGTCGGAGCTGATGGAGGCCTGGTTCATCTCGCCACGGGTGAACAAGGCAGACGAAGATGACGCGGGCCTGCTCGAACCCGAAGCGCCAGCCTCTCCGCGCGCCGAGCAGCTCGAACTGGGGTGACGTCTGGGGTCCGCGTGTCGCGGGACCCCTCGCCACCCAAGCCGGTCGCCCCGTCCCTCCGGTGGCGACAGCGCAGCCCCATCGGGCCAGCCTCGGGGCGACTCCAGACACCGACATGCCCAGCCTCCTTCTCTTCGCTCCCTTCCTGATCCTCCAGGCGCCTGCGTCGGCCAGCGCGGACTCCGCTGCCTTCTACCGCGGACTCGATCGCGGGACGCACACCGTGGGATATCGATCGATGGAGCTGGTCGATCGCGCGCGCCATGACTCCGCCGCTGCGGGACCCGTCGCGCCCCGTCGTCTTGCGGTACACGTGTGGTTTCCGGCACAGCGCAGCACCGGGCGCACCCTCCGATTCTCCGAACTCACCGGGCGCAGCCTCCCGGCGCTCGCCGACCACGCGGTGGAACTCGGCGGGGCGCGCGGCGTGGCCCAGGCCGGCATTCAGCGGTTAGGGGCCATCGGCACGTGGTCGAGGGCCGGCGTGTCGCCGATCGCGGGGCGCCACCCCCTGGTGCTCGTCCCCTCATGGCTGGCCCCGGGGACGGTGAGCGTGATGGCCGAGGTCCTCGCATCGCATGGCTTTGTGGTGGCGACCGTCCCGCATCGCGGGACCGACGCGGTCGCGCCCGAGTTCAACGTGCGGAACCTCGAGTCGCAGGCGACCGACCTCCAGTTCACCGTCCAGGAGCTGTCGCGGCTCCCGTTCGTCGACGACGCCCGCGTCGCCGTGATGGGCACGGGGATCAACGCGTCGGGCGCGTTGCTCTTCGCGATGCGTTCCGCACGAGTGGGGGCGCTGGTAAGCCTCGAGGGAGGGATCACCACGCCGTTCGAACAGCGGATGATCCGGACGTCACCGTACTTCGACCCGCGTCGCGTGCGCACGCCGATCCTCGCGATCACCGCCCCGCACCCCGACGTCGACGCTGCGCGACTCGACATCTATCGCAACGCGATGCAGCATCGCGTGCACTTTGCCGGGAGCGGCGAATTCTGGATGCTCAACTTCGGGCCGATGAACGCGGTCGTGCCTTCGGTCATCGGGACGCCCCCGGGAGACGTGCACACTGCCTTCGTCACGGCGACGCGCTACGTGGAGCGCTTTCTCTCCACCTACCTGCGTGGGGACGACGACGCTCGCCGGTTCCTCACGTCGCCCCCGGGCACGCTCGGCATTCCCCCGAATGTGGTGACGGTCGAGACGCGCCCGGTGCGAGCGCCGGCGCTCTCTCGCGAGGCGGTCTTCGGGCTCCTGGCAACGTCCGGGGCCGAAGGACTCGCGCGGCGCGTGCGAGAGGAGCTCCGGCGCGAAACCGACG
>JACMLI010000050.1 GCA_014379705.1 Gemmatimonadaceae bacterium | reverse complement strand
GCAGCGCTTCCGCGAGGAAGGTCGCGACGCGCGCGGTGACCGCCTGGTCCGCGAACTCTGGAGCGACGTGCGGTATGCGGTGCGCGTCCTGCGCCGCGCCCCCCTCTTCACGACCGTGGCCGTGGTGACCCTCGGCCTCGGCATCGGGGCGAACAGCGCGATCTTCAGCGTCGTGAACGCGGTCGTGCTGCGCCCGCTGGGGTTCGCCGATGAAGCGTCGCTGATGAGCGTGTGGGACGGGGGCCATTCCCTTGCCGAGTTCGTGGCGGTGCGCGACCGCGTCCGTTCCCTGTCCGCCAGCGCCGCGTACCAGCCGGGCTACGACTTCACGCTGGGAGGGGAAGGGGAGCCGGAACGCGTCGTCAGTGCGCTCGTGACGGCTGACTTCTTTTCGATGCTGGGTGTCGGTCCCGCGCAGGGTCGCTTCTTCTCGAAGGGCGACGATGTTCCGGGTGCAGAGCCCGTGGTCGTGCTCAGCGACGCCTTGTGGCGCCGTCGATTCGGCGGGGACCCCTCGCTCATCGGAGGCACGGTGGAGTTGGACGGTATTCGCCGCCAGGTCATCGGCATTGCGCCGCCGAGCTTCACGTTCCCGACGGCGGGCACGCGCATGTGGGTGCCGCTGGAGATCGATCCGGCACGGGAAGGCCTGCACTGGGGCGCCTACGGGCACTATATGCTGGGGCGCCTCGCGCCCGGACGCACGCCGGCCCAGCTCCGCGATGAGGTGGCGGGCCTCGCCCTCGACCTCATCGGCGAGAACCCGGTGTGGAAGCCCGACTCCTCGTTTGCGCGCAACATCACCGTGACGCCGCTGCGGGAGCACCTCGTGAAGGAGAGCCGGCCCCTCCTCTTCCTGCTGTCCGGCGCGGTGGGACTGGTCCTGCTCGTGGCGTGTGCAAACGTCGCAAACCTGCTGATGGTGCGGGGGACGGCGCGCGAGCGCGAGCTGGCGATCCGGACGACGTTAGGCGCGGGAGCCCGACGCCTCGCGCGGCAGCTGCTCACGGAGAGCCTGGTGCTGGCCACGGCCGGCGGGGTGCTGGGACTCGTGATCGCGTGGGCGCTCACGGGCGCGCTCGTCGGACTCCTGCCCGACACCACGCCTCGCCTGGCCGAGACCTCGCTCGATCCGCTCGTCGTGGCCTTCACGCTCTCGCTCGCCCTGTTCACCGGCCTGCTGTTCGGCGTCCTTCCCGCGCGACGCATCGCCCGGCAGGATCCGGCCGCCATGATGCACGGCACTCGCGCCACCGCCGGCGCGCGCCAGCGCCGTGTGGCGGGGTTCCTGGTGAGCGCGCAGATCGCGACGGCCGTGATCCTGGCCGTTGGGGCCGGGTTGGTCGTTCGGAGCCTCGGGCGCCTGCTCGCCGTTGACCCGGGTTTCGAGACCGGGCACGTCGTGACCGCGAAGGTCAGTCCACCACGCGCGTCGTACCAGGAGAAGGCCGCGCAGCGCGCGGTCACCACGCAGGTGCTCAACCAGCTTCGGGGGGCGCCGGGGATCCAGGGGGTCGCCGTAACGACCCAGGTGCCCTTCGAGCCGCGCAACGAAGTGATGGCGATGTGGGTCGATGGCTGGACCACGGACCCGAACAAGCTCGAGGTCTTCGAGGTGCGCCGCGTGTCCCCCGATTTTTTCCGCGTCATGGGCATTCCGGTGAAGCGCGGGCGCGTCTTCCTGGACGCCGACAACGAGGGCGCCACGCCGGTGGCCGTGATCAGCCAGTCGGCCGTGGACAAGTACTGGAGTGGTCGCGATCCGCTGCAGGGGGGTCGCCTGCGATTCCCGTGGCCCGGCTGGCAACAGGTGGTCGGCGTGGTCGCCGACGTGAGGAACAATGACCTTCGCAATCCGGCGCTTCCGACGATCTATCTCTCCTACGCGCAGGATCCCAGGGCTTTCGTGAGCGTCGTGGCGCGCACCGCGGGAGACCCCCAGCAGGCGCTCGCCGCAATCCGGACCACCGTACGTGCGGTCGCCCCTGACGTGGCGGTGAGTGACGAACAGCTGGTCCAGCAGATGGTGGAGCGGTCGGTCTCTGCGCCCCGGTCCGTGGGACTGTTGCTGGTGAGCTTCGGGGTGCTCGCGCTGGTCCTCGGCGGGATCGGCACGTACGGGCTGGTGGCGTACGGCGTCGAGTCACGCCGGCAGGAATTCGCGGTGCGCATGGCGGTGGGGGCGGGGCAACCCGCGGTGATGCGTCTCGTTATGCGGGAAGGGCTCCGGCTGGCGGCGATCGGCATCATTGTGGGGTTGGCGGCGGCATTCTGGCTCACGAAGCTCCTCCAGAACCTCCTCTACGGGATCGAGCGGACCGACTTCGTTTCGTTCGCCGTGGCGCCGATCGTGCTTGGGGCGGTGACGGTGCTCGCCTGTGCCCTGCCGGCGTGGAGAGCGACACGTGTCGATCCAAACGGGGCGCTCCGCGGCGATTGACCT
>JACMLI010000400.1 GCA_014379705.1 Gemmatimonadaceae bacterium | reverse complement strand
CGGCTGCGCCATGGCGCTCGCCGCACACCCCGGGGTCGGGGCCATCACGGGACTGGTGCTCCCCTACACGTTGGCAACAGCGGCCCAGGTGCTCTTCGAGCGGGCCGGGGGGTTCCGGCGCGGGTTCACGCCGCAACGATGGCAAGGCGCCGAGAGCGCCAACGATCCCCTGTATCCCCTCGGGGCCGGACGCTTCGGCGCCGGGTGCAACATGGTGATCCGACGCGAGGTGCTCGCCGCGCTCGGCGGGTTCGACGACGCGCTCGACACGGGCGCGCCGCTCCCCGGCGGTGGGGACCTCGACATATTCTACCGCGTGCTGCGCGCGGGGCACGCGCTCGTGTACGAGCCGGTGATGGCGGTCCATCACGAACACCGCCGTACCCTCGACGAGCTGACGCACCAGTACTTCACATGGGGCCAGGGGTTCTTCGCCTTCCTCGGAAAGGTGTGGATGGTGGAGCCCGTGGCGCGTCCGCGTGTCCGCCGCATGATCGCCTGGTGGAGTGCCTGGATGCTGCGTCGCCTGGCAGGGGCGCTCGTCAAGGGCCCGAATCCGCTTCCCGTTCCCATGATCGCTGCGGAACTCGCGGGAGGTGTCCAGGGCGTGTTCGGCGAGTATCGGCGCTCCCGGGCCCGCCTGCGCGAGTTGGTGGGACGTCCCCGATGACGCGCACCGGCGCGGGGATCGTGCATGTCGACTTGTCCACGCTGCCGCGCGACGGTGCCACGGTGGCGAGCGGTCACCGCGCGTTCGTGGTCGTGTGGTGGCGCGACGTGCCGCTCGGTTCATTCGTCCTGGGGCCCGAGGAACAGCCCCTCACGCCCGCTGCATTGCTCGAGCGCGCGGCCGTGGCGACAGCACCGGCCGTTGGGCACTGGCTCGTCGGTGGCGGGTTCGAGGCGTCTGCGGCGGACATCCCACTCGCCCCCCGGGGAGTCCCGGCGGAGCTGCCGCTCGGTCAACCGTTGGCGCAGCTCGCCGACGCGACGCGTTCCGCGCCGTTCGCTGGTTCGTTAGGCGTGATCGTCTGCACGCGCGACCGGCCCGACGCCCTGGCGCGCTGCCTCGATGCGATCGCGGCGTCACAGCGGCCGGCAGACGTGGTGCTCGTGGTCGACAATGCCCCCGGCTCGAGCGCGACGCGCGAAATCGTCGCGGCACGGGGCGGGGTGCGCTACCTGCTGGAGCCCGAGCCCGGACTGAGTCGCGCGAGGAACGCCGGGTTGCGGGAGTGTCGCACCGACATCGTGGCCTTCACGGATGACGACGTCCTCGTCCATCCGGCATGGACGACGTGCCTTGCCGGCGCCCTGGTCGAGCGCGACATCGTCGCGATGACAGGACTAGTGCTCCCCGCGTCGCTCGACGGCGAGGCGGAGTGGATGTTCGAGACCACCTTCGGCGGTTTCTCGCAGGGCTACCGTCCGTTCGACGCGGGCCGGCCATTCCTCGAGGCGACCCGCGGCATCGGTGTTCCCGTCTGGCGACTCGGCGCCGGCGCGAACATGGCCTTTCGCCGAGAGGACCTTCTCGAGGCCGGTGGCTTCGACGAACGGCTCGGCGCCGGGGCGTCGGGGTGCAGCGAGGACTCGGAAGCCTGGTACCGTATCCTCGCGCGCGGGCGCACGATCCGGTACGACCCACGCGCCGTCGTGTTCCACGCCCATCGCGGCGACCTCGAGTCACTTCGTCGGCAGATGTATCTCTACATGCGCGGACACGTGGCCGCACTCTTCGTGCAGTTCGAGCGCCATGGCCACTGGGGCAACCTGCGCCGCCTTGCACTCACGCTGCCGCGATACTACGCCGGGCGACTGTTGCGCGCCCGTGGTGCGCACACGGCGGGCACGCTCGGCGCGGAGATGCGGGGCGCCGCGGCGGGCATCGGTTACTACCTGCAGCATCGCGGCGATCCCCGGAGCACGCGGTTGATGGGGAGCACGACCGCCTCGTGAGCGACTCCCGCCTGCCCCGGACCGACGCGACCCCGCGTCGATTGCGCGACTTCCTCGGGCGCAACCCGTTTCCGCGTCCCTGGACGCTCGGGTTCTTCTATCGCGAGAAGATGCGGGCCATCCACCAGGTCGTGCCTCACGAGTCATTCCCCGAGGTCCTCGAGATCGGCGGCGGCAGGGGAGGGCTCACGCGGACACTCCTCCCGGCCTCGCGCGTCACCAACCTCGACATGGATGCCGCGTTCGGCGCTCTCCCGGTGAATCGCCAGGATGGCGTGACGTTCTGCTGTGGCGACGCGACCGCCCTCCCGTTTCCTGATGCCCGTTTCGATGCCGTCACGATGTTCGACGTCATCGAGCATGTCCCCGATGACCAGGCCGCGATGCGGGAGGCGTGGCGCGTGCTGCGTCCCGGAGGGCTGCTCCTCCTCAGCACGCCGCACGTCTCGTGGCGCTATCCGCACTTTGCCTTCCTGCGGCCCTGGTGTCCCGACGAGTCGGAGTTGTTCGCCGAGTGGGGACATGTGCGCCGCGGGTATCGCCTCGAGGACCTGGAGGCATTGGTCGGGGCGCGCGCGGAGCGTTGGGCCACGTTCATCTCGCGGGGGACGTCGCTTGCCCACGACCTCTCGTGGGCGCGACTTCCCGAACGACTCAGGCGGCTCCTGATCACGCTTGTTGCACCGATCACCTGGACCGCGTACGCGCTGCACGATCCGCACGATCCCGGCACCGAGACTGCCGCCTGCTGGCGAAAGCCGTGCGCAGGTCAGCAATAACGTGACAAACCAACGGGTGGGCGGCATCGTCCAATTCGACGATGTTCGCCTTCCATTCAGGGACCCTCCCCATGCGTTGCTCGACCCTGCTCTTCGTCGCGTCGCTCGCTGCGCCTTGCGCGGCTGAATCGCAGGCCGGGCGCCTGCCACCGGCGTCGATTCGCGAGGACATCGGCAGCTTTCGCGCCTTTCTCGGCGGCGACAACTCGTACTCGGAGGCGGCGCGCGCAGAGATGCAGCGTCGGCTCGCAGCGCTCGAGACAGCAGCCGACACCGTGGGGCCCGCCTGGTTCGAGCTCGAGATCGCGCGCCTCGTTGCGTTGGCTGACAACGGACATACGAACGCGCAGGCCGCCAGCCGGTCCACGCGATTCAACCGCATCCCGCTCCGCCTCACGCCGCTCACCGACGGGTTCTACGTCCTGCGTGCGCACAGTGCCCAGGCGGACCTCCTCGGCGCCCGACTCGTCGCGATCGATGGCCGCGCGATTGCCGACGTCCGCAAGGTGGTGCACACCCTCACCGGCGGCACCACGGAGTGGCGCGACCGATTCGCCCCGTACACGTTCGAGAGTCCCCAGCAGTTGCAGGCGCTCGGACAGGCGCGCGAGGCCGACGCCGCGACGTATCGCTTCCAGCTCGCCGATGGGCGCGCGGTGGATCGTCGCATCGTCGCCGAGCTTCCCGACATCAACCGTCCGCGGAACGGCACGGCGCGGTGGATGTTTCCCGCCGTGGCCCTGCCTAACGAAGGCCCGGGCTGGCGCTCCCTCCTGCCCGTCGACAAGGCGCCATGG
>JACMLI010000399.1 GCA_014379705.1 Gemmatimonadaceae bacterium | reverse complement strand
TCGTCGCTGGCGCGTCGAGCGCCGCCCGGAACTCCGCCGCCGTGGCAAAGCGATCAGCCGGCAATTTCTCGAGTGCGCGCATGACCGCCGCGTCGACGTCTTCGGGGATCGCCTTGCGGGTCGCCACGAGCGGGCGCGGCTCCTCCGCGAGCACCCGGGCGACGATCTGCTGCACGGTCGCGCCCGTGAAGGGCGGCTCGCCGGCCAGCATCTCGTAGGCGACGGCGCCTAACGCGTACACGTCGCTGCGCGCGTCGATCGTCCGCTCCCCCATCGCCTGCTCCGGACTCATGTACTGCGGCGTGCCGAGGGAGAGCCCGGTCTGCGTCATCCGCGTGCCACCGGCCTGCTCGACGGCGAGCGCGATGCCGAAGTCGGCGACCAGCGCGTGCCCCCCCTGGAGCAGGATGTTCTCCGGCTTGATGTCGCGATGGATCACCTTCTGCCCGTGCGCATGGTGCAGCGCCTCGGCCACCTCGCGCGTGAGCTGCACGGCCTCGGTGATCGGAAGCTGCCGCTCCCGCTCGAGGCGCGCGCGCAACGTCTCCCCTTCGATGAAGGGCATGACGTAGAAGAGCTGCCCATCGGCCTCGCCGGAATCGAACAGTGGGAGGATATGGGGATGCTGCAGGCCGGCGGTGAGCTCGATCTCCTTCAGGAAGCGTTCCGGGCCGAGCACCGCGGAGAGTTCCGGGTGCAACACCTTGAGCGCGACCCTCCGACGATGGCGCACATCCTCGGCGAGATAGACCGTGGCCATTCCCCCACGTCCGAGCTCACGGACGAGGGAGTAACGACCGGCAAGTGCTGCAGTGAGGCGCTCGAGCACGGGTGGGAAGAGTCAGCGTGGAGGCGCGGGGATACCATAGCACCACGCGGCTGGGCCGGCCATGTACAAGCGCTCCGGAGACGCAAGTGTCAGCGCTGACGCCTTCTTCGCACCGCAATACACGCGACGACCAGAACGGCGCAGGGAAGCCACACCCACCGAAGTTCACTCGCAAAGACGCGCGCGCCGCGCTCCGTGAAGAACCGGCTCGCACTCATCGGCGAGACGAGGATCGGCCGCCATGGAAAGAAGAGGCGCTCGTCGGTGAACGGAGCGAGCAGCGCGACGCCGCCGCCGCCATCGGTGAACATGTCGAGCAGCCCGTGGGATGCCGTGGCAATCCAGAGGTAGGCCAACGGGACCGCCGGCCCACCGGGCCATGACCGAAACGCCGCCGCGACCACGGCCGCGGCACACACCGCGGCGAACGCGATCGAGTGGGTGATGCCGCGATGACCCAACACATGGTCGTACGGCACCCATCGCAGCGCGAATGCGTCGAGGTCGGGGACGACGGCGCAGAGCGCCCCCGCCACCCAGAAACGCGCCGGTGGAGACGGCGCGCGGAAGGCAGTGCCGAGCGCCAGGGCGGCCGCGGCGTGCGTGAAGATCGATGGCACAGGAGGAGGATCGTCGAGGAATGCGGATCCGCGCGGGCCTACGATGACCCGTCGCGCGCCCGCGGAACAGGCCCGGAAAGTCGGACGAGGTCACGGCCAACGTGCAGCGGTTGAACCGCGGCGCTGACGATCGTGCTGAACTGGACGAACGCGCTCAAGACGACGTGGCGACTTCGAAAGACTACCGGAGCTCGATATAGAGATCGACGCGCCATCGCCCTCGGCTGGCGGACTCCATGGCGCGGCCGACATCGAAGCGCACGGCACCATCCAGCACGGCGAGCCCCACGCCGGCGCCCGAAACGGGCGTGCCTGACCCCCACGACGCACGCGGCCCGGCCCAGCCAACATCACCGAAGAGCACCGGGCGGATCAGTGGCTTGCCGCCGGTGAGTTCCGCGCGCGCGAGCCAGAAGGCATTGCCCGTAGCGGCGCCCGGCGCATGACCGTGCACGGTCTGCGGACCACCGAGATACCAAAGTCGCTGAATCGACACGTCGCCAACCGACGTCCCCGCGGCGCCGGTGATGGTCGCCTGTGCACGACCGAACAGTCCGCGCACGATCGTCATGTCGGTCATGCCGCGACCGAAGGCACGTTCCCCCGTCATCGCCTCGAGCCGCGTCGAGCCTGACAGGCGCGTGCCTCGCGGGTCGATGCCCCACCCATACCGAAGGGTCGTTGCCCCGCCGGCATACGTTCCCTCGGTGGCAACGATGTTCGGCCGGAAGCGAAGTCCGTTCACCGCATGGGCCAGCGAGTGCTGCGTCTCCACCTCCGCCCTGGACTGCTGCTCGCCGAAGAGGCGCCACGCCAGGCCCACGGCGCTGCCAGCGGTGCCAAGGCTGCCGCCGACCTCGCCCCCCACCGTGCGATAGTAGAAGCCATCGTCACGGCCGAAAAGTGCCGCCACGAGCGACGCCCCGCCGCCGAGCGGGCGTCCCCAGTCGTTCGATGCCACGAGGCGGCGGTACGCCGTGACCTGCAGCTGGCGGCTGACGTTCGTGCGGCGGAGGGAGAGTTCCGCGTTAGGCTGCCAATCGGCCACGCCGAGCCTCGCCATGGCAGAAAAGGTGTAGCCGTTGCCGAGCTCGCGCTCGACCATCGCCCCGGCCGACAACCCCTCCACGCGGTTGAAACGCAGCATCTCGCGATCGACGCCCCAGTGGATGGTTGGGGGCTGCGGACTCCACCTGGCCTGGCGGGACATGGCCAGCGACGACGCGACGTCCTTCCGGAGCGCGTCGAGGTCGGTCCCGGTGAAGAGCGCCTCGCCTGACGAGTAGATCGATGGTGGCAGGAGGGTCGACGTCGCGAGCGTCTGCGTGTCGCACGGCAGCAGCACGCGGAAGCGCACGCCTTCGGCGCTCATGATCGTGAGTCCCGGGTCATTCGCGATGGAGTCGGGAGACCAGCTGGTCGAGTCACCGGTTTCCCGACACTTGCGCGAGCGCTGCTGCGTGCCGCGCCACGTGGGCCGGCGCAGGCGGCCGGTGCGCGGATCGACGTCCGGGGCATCAATGAACGTTTGGGCGATGGTCCCGGGGGGAGATGAGGTGACTCGCTCGTACTTGAACGTCTGTTCGACAGTGATCGTCGCGCGCCCCACGCGCGCCGTGCCCTCGGCGTGTGCGAGTCGCGTCCGCGGGAGCCAGAAGCGCCCATCGTACAGGCCGTGATCCACGACGATTTCGCGCACGAGTCCCTTGAAGGGCCCGAATTTCTTCACGTTGTCGCGATCGCCGCGCCCAACTTCGCGCTCGAAGAAGGGCCATAGGTCCATGGCGATCGAGGGCCGATAGGCGGCGCGCACGAGGCTCCCGCTCTCAGCGTCGATCCAGAGCGAGCCGACGATGAGGCGGTCGGCCGGTCGCCGCGGCTGAACGCGGATTTCACGCAGCGTGATGGCGCGGTTGTCCGGAAGCGTGATGATGAGCGAGTCACCGACAGTGAAGACGTACAAGCTGTCGGCACCCGGGGAGAGCGGGTGTGCGATCCAGTCGTCGCGCCCCGGCAGCGCCTCGCGCATCTCGCTCATGGGCCAAAGCCGGTCGCGCCCCGGGAAGTAGGGCAATACGAGCGGGATGTCGTCAGCTTCGGGTTCGGCCTCGACCTGTCCCACGATCGGGGCGACGCCGCGTGCGGCGAGGATCTCCCCCCATGCGCCGTTCCGGTGGTGCCACCCGACGCGCGCCACCGACTCGAATCGCGCCGCAAGGCGATTTATCCCGACGGGACCCAGTCCCACCACGCCCCCGACGAGCCCGATCGACGACGACAGTCGCTGGCGGACGACGACCTGGTAGCTCGCGAGGAGGGAGTCCTGCTGCAGGCGCGCCGCGCGAGCGCGCGCGACGAGGGCACCGACACCCGTCGGGGGCGGTGTGGCTGCAGACGAGAGTTGAAGGGCGATCGAGGCCGCGACGAAGAGCATGCAGCGCGCTGGGGGTCGGTCGTCGGCCTTACGCCCTCCGACGCCTGGAAGGTTTCACCTGGATTCTGCCGCGGCCACTCGCCACAACAGCGGAAAGCCTGCCGTCGCGCACGGACTACGGGAGCGCCACCCGGTGGGTCCTGCGGCACCTGAGGGGTGCCACGTCACCCGGTCGGTGAGCACGGGGTCAGGGCGCCCTCGTGCGCACGAAACGAGCGTGCCGGCGTCACCATCCACGATCCCGTACGCCGGAATGCCGGCATCGTCGATGTAGACATTGCGCTTCGTGACGCGATCGTGCTTCCGCGTACGCGGGGAAAGGACCTCGACGACGAGGATGGAACGCGGTGCCGTCTCCACGAACCCCCGGGGATCGCGATGGAGCGCTCGCACCATGAGGTCGGAGAACGCGTTGCCGCAGCGTCGCGCATCGGTAAATTCCCGGTCTAACCCTCCCGAGCCCCACGAACACGACCGAGCAGTTGAACACGGCGCTCGCCCGCCGACACGTTGTCGAGCGAAAAGTGGGCGAGGGGGGACGCAATGACGCCAAGAGGTCGGTCGATGAACAGCGACGATGACTCCACCACGTTTCGTGCGATCTTCAACAACAGCCTCGACGCGATCCTGCTGACGGACCCCGCCGGGGAGATCGTCCTCGCCAACCCGGCGGCCTGTCGGCTGCTGGGTCGCACGCAAGAGGAGATCCGCCGCGTCGGCCGCAGCGGCCTGCTCGACAGCACCGACCCCAGGCTCGCGGCGGGCCTCGAGCAACGCGCGCGCACGGGTCGATTCGCCGGCGAGCTGTCGATGCTTCGACCCGACGGTACGTCCTTCCCAGTCGAGGTTACCTCCGCCGTCTTCACGACCGACGCGGGTGCCGCGCGCACCTGCACCGTCATTCGCGACCTCACGGAACGCAAGGCGGCTGACGCGGCCATGGCAAAGGTGCACCGACTCGACGCCTTGCGCGAGTTGTCCGCCGGCCTGCGCCACGAGTTGAACAACAGCCTCACGGCGCTGCGCGGGGAGATCCAGCTGCTGCAGCAGTCGCGGACGACCCACGCCGAGGATCGCGAAGGCCTGGCCGCCGCGCTCAAGCTGGTCGATCGGATCACGGCGACAACCAAACGCCTCGTGCGCGTGGAGGACCTCGACTCGGTCGACTACCTCGGCGTGACGCGCATGCTGGACGTATCCCCCGAACCGTGACCCGACGCCGGATCAGAGCCGCTTTTGGAGCGGCCAGTTCGGGATCGTCCCGGCACCCGTCCTCGCGCCCATGCGCGCGGCGATCGTGGTCGTCCCGGGGGCGATCGCCAGGCTACTCAGCGAGCACCTGATGGATCGCGGACACGGCAACAGAGCCCTCACCCACCGCCGAGGCCACGCGCTTGACGCTGCCGGCCCGCACGTCGCCCACCGCAAACACGCCAGGCACGCTCGTCTCATGCGCATGCGGCGGGCGCGCCAGCGTCCAGCGCGGAACACCGTGCCCTTCGGCCGCCACGGCAGGCCCGGTATTCACGTAGCCGTGTGCGTCGAGGGAGAGGCATCCCCCCAACCACGCCGTGCAGGGTGTCGCCCCCGTCATCGAGAACACGTGCCGGATGTCCCGCGTCTCCTCGACGCCCGTCCGCCGGTCGCGCCACCGGATGCGCTCGACGCGATCGCCCCCCTCGAGCGCCACGAGCTCGGTGCGAACCCGCAGCTCGATCGCGGGATGCTCCTCGATCCGGCGGATGAGGTAGCGCGACATCGTAGCGGCGAGCCCGTCACCACGCACGAGCACGTAGACCCGCTGCGCCGTCTGCGCGAGGAACACCGCCGCCTGCCCCGCCGAGTTGCCACCGCCGACCACCACCACTTCGTCGCCGCCACACACCTGCGATTCCATGTACGTCGCGGCGTAGTACACGCCGGCCCCCTCGAAGCGCGCGAGGCCTGCCACGTCGAGCTTCCTGTACGACGCGCCCGTGGCGATGATCACGCTACGCGCCTTGAGCTGGCTCCCGTCGGCCGTGTACACGGTGAAGGGCCGACGATCGCACGCGAGTCGCACCGCATCGCGCGCCACGAGCAGCTCGGCGCCGAACCGCGTCGCCTGCGTGTACGCGCGCCCCGCGAGCTCCTGGCCTGAAATGCCGGTCGGGAATCCGAGGTAGTTCTCGATGCGCGAACTTGCGGCGGCCTGCCCTCCCGGTGCGGTGGTCTCGACCATCAGGACGTCCAGCCCTTCCGAGGCGGCATAGACCGTGGCGGCGAGTCCCGCCGGGCCGGCGCCCACGACGATCACGTCGCGGACATGCGTTTGCTCGACGGCGTCGTTGAAGCCCAGGCAATCGGCCACTTGTGCATTGGTCGGATTGCGCAGCACGACGGTGCCGCGGCAGATGAGCACCGGCACGTCGCCCTCTCCGACCTGAAAGCGATCGAGCAACTCCTGCACCCCGACGTCCGTGTCGAGGTCCACCATCGTGTACGGGTGACCATTCCGCGCGAGGAACTCGCGTACCCGCAGCGTCCCCTGGCAATGGTTCGATCCGAGCACCACGACGTCGCCGCCCCCGCGGTTGATCAGGGCGACGCGGCGCAGGATGAACGCGCGCATCAGGATCTCGCCGAGCGCGCCGTCGGTCTGCACGAGGGAGAGCAGTTCGTCGCGCTCGAGCTGGATGACCTCACCAGCCATGGAACCGCGGACGACCACGAAACCGGGGCGACCGGAGAGCATGTTCACCTCTCCCGTGAACTGGCCTGGCCCGAGCGTGACCACCAGCTCTTCGCCATCCACGGTCGGTCGGACGAGGTCGATGCGTCCTTCGACGACGACGAACCAGCGCAACGGGTCGCGCGCGGGAGCGAGGAGCACCTCACCCTCGTGGAACGCGCGCCTGCGACCGTGCGCGGCGACCTGTGCCACGTGGGCCGCCGGCAGGGTGGGGAACATCGGGTGGCGCTCTTCCACGCTCAGTACTCCGTGAACGCGTCGTCGGGATAGCAGAACAGCCACCGTTCTCCCGGCTGCGCGGAGGCGATCACCGGATGGCCGCTGGCGTGCGCGTGCTTCGTGGCGTGCCGGTTGGGCGAGTCGTCGCAACAGCGCGTACCGCCGCACGACTGGCAGGTGCGCAGGTGCACCCACGAGGCTCCGATCTTCACGCACTCAGAGCACTCGAGGCGCTCGGCGAGGCGGATGGTGCCGACGGCGTCGATGTGGGCGCAGACTCCGATGGGCGCGTTCACTGTGTCCTCCCTCAGGCGTGTGCGTCGCGCAGGAGCGACGAATCCGTGCAGTGTAGCGTCAGGCGCAGCGCATCGCCTACCCAGAACGACGTATCCCCGAGGCGGCGGTCGATCAGGTGGTTCACCGTGCGGCTCACCGCCGCCGGGACCGCCGGGCGGAGTGCGCTCACGATGGGTGGCGTGTGCACGAACCGGCGCGCGATCACGGATTGCACCGTGGGGCCCGCAAACGCCACCTCCCCGGTGAGCATCTCGTAGAACACGCAGCCTAACGAGAAAAGGTCGCTGCGCCCGTCGAGCACCTCGCCCGCGGCCTGCTCGGGGCTCATGTACGCCGGCGTGCCGATCGTTACCCCGAACTGCGTGTGCGCCGGCGCATCCGCGGCCGAGGCCATCACGGCCTTCCCGATGCCGAAGTCCGCCACCACCGCGTGGCCCTCGTGCAGCAGGATGTTCTCCGGCTTGATGTCGCGATGCACCACGTCGTGCCGATGCGCGTAGTCCAGCGCGTCAGCGACCTCGCCGGCGATGCGCACCGCGAAATCCACCGGGAGTTGCCCCTCCTCGACGGGCCGCTCGCGCAGCGTCTGTCCCTGCATGACCGGCATCACGAAGTACAGGAACCCCTCCGCTTCGCCGGAGTCGTACAAGGGCAGGATGTGGGGATGCGTCAGGCGCGCCGCGAGCTGGATCTCGCGGATGAAGCGTTGCCGGCCGATGGACTCTGCGAGGTCCGGGCGCAACACCTTGATCGCGACCTCGCGGCCGTGCTTGAGGTCCTGCGCGAGGTACACGGTGGACATCCCGCCGACGCCGAGCTCGCGCTCGACGCGATAGCGATCGGCCAGGGCCTCCGTGAGCTCCGACATGACGGACATCGCCCTACCCCTCGCTCATCGACCGGCCGCGACGTGGTGCATCGAGCCACGTCATGCAACTTCGAACCTGCGCAGCAGTCATCAGGAACGGTCGGGGAGGATGGCCCCGCGACGCACGGCCCCGGAGGTACCCCAAACGTCGCGCTCGCCACTGCCCCCGTCCAGATGCATCCGGGGCCGCGAACACCCGAACGCTTGCAGCGTCCGGTAGTGTGTATCCGCCGGATGGCAGGCGCCGTACATTCTCCGCGTGTAGGGGGATGATCGCGCCGTTTTGCGCGGCTTGCATCACGAGGTGGCCGGTGCGCACCTGGTCGTGGGGGATTGGAGTGGCGGGCCTGTGCCTGTCGGCTGGTGAAGTGGCAGATGGCCAGGAGCGCCGCCCGGCCGACGGCGGCCAGACCACGTCGCTTGGCCAGCCGGGCCAGTGGCACTGGACCCTCGGCGGTTCCACCGGCCTTGGCCGGCGGGACGGCGACTTCTCCGGACTCGCCGAGGGAAGGGCCGGCGTGTATCGCGAGCTGTTGAACCCCGTGCTCGGCTTGGGTGGATTCCAGCTCGAGGGATACGGAGGCGCGTTCGATACAAAGGTCAACGCCGGCCTTCGCCTGCGCTTCATGTCCCCGATCACCGGCATCGCGTTCGGGGCCGACTACAACGCGACTGCAGCGACGGTCCGCCCGATCCTCACGTACGTGCACCCCATTCGGCGCGGCGGCATTTCCGGCAATGGCAGCGTCGTGCGACTCGACCTCGTGCCCGGCCCCGATCGCACGCTGATGATCGGCGTGGAGAAGCCCGCCTTCCGTCG
>JACMLI010000398.1 GCA_014379705.1 Gemmatimonadaceae bacterium | reverse complement strand
CGTCCGGGGGCCCGGCGGGGGAGCCGAGTTGGTGCGTGCCATGGTTTACCACCCTCTTGCGAGGGAAAGGAGCAATCGGGTCGGGAACAGGCGAACGCAGTCTGGTCTTCTGCTCTACCGACTGAGCTACCACTTGCCAGTGCAAGCAGGCGGGATTCGAACCCGCGACCTGAAGATCCGAAGGAACTGCCATCCTCACCACGACCCGGAGGACAGGGAGCAAGCGCCCCCGCCGGGAACAATCACGCACGGGCTGGTTTCTTTTGAAGAGAAGTAGCCGGGCGCTTCACCACGACGGGGACGCGAGTGTGGCCGGGGAACGAGCGAGTGCAGTCTTATACCAGGGCTCCACCCCTGAGCTACGGCCGGGTCGCCCCGTCCGGCAGGAATCGAACCTGCGACCTCTGGATCCGTGAAGTAACTGCGCCCTGCGCCACCGGCCACGGGAGCAAGACTAGTGCATAATGCACTAGCTGTCAAGCCCACTCGCCGGAAAGAAGACAAACGGCAGGGAACCGGCGGCGATCGGACTTCGCGAGCGTCGCGTGCTCGGTGAGCGTCGCACGCGCCGACTTTCGAGGCGCACCGTGAAACCCGCAGTGTCCATCGCAGCCACCGTCCCCCTGGGTCGCCTGCTCGACATTGACGCGTCGACGGTGCTCTCTCGCTTTGACGGCAGGCAACAGTTGGACGTGGTCATTGCGACAGGCCGACGCTTCTGAGGGCTGTCGCGCAGTTCGTAGATGCGGAAGGCGGGACTCGAACCCGCACGGTTTTACCCACAGGATCCTAAGTCCTGCGCGTCTGCCAATTTCGCCACTCCCGCGAGCACTCAAAGGTAAGTAGGCCTCCGACGCCGTCGAGCCCCGGCCTGATGGGCGCGTGACCTACCAACCGTTTCCGCGAGGAGTATGATGGGTGCATGCCCAGACGATCGGTGCCCGAGGCGGCAGTCCAGGAGGAGACGTTCGAGGTGGCGGATCGCCTGCACTCGCTGGCCATCCACCTCCTGCGCCGGCTCCGTCGGGTGGACGCCGAGAGCCGACTCACTGGGCCGCGACTCTCGGCGCTGTCCGTGGTCGTCTTCGGCGGCCCGGTGACTCCCAGTGCCCTGGCGAAGGCAGAGCAAGTGTCCCGCCCGACGATCACGCGCATCGTGCAGGCGCTCGAACGTGACGGGTACGTCACCCGGGTGCCCGACCCCCTGGACGGGCGGGTGATGCGCGTGGCGGCGACGAAGAAGGGCACCAGCGTCATGCACGAAGGGCGACGTCGCCGGGTGGCGATGCTCGCGGGGTTGCTGCGCGAACTTCCGATCGAGGAACTCCGCGAAATCCGCGGCGCGGTCGACGCCCTCGAGTCGACGGTCGCGGGCCGTCGCGTCGCGGTCGGGACTGACCAGCTCCCTTGACGATCGGGCAGGGTCGTCGAGATAATTAGCCATGCTAACCGTAATGGTCGGCCTCGCGCTGGTGACGCAACTCGCGGGTGCGGCGCCCGACACCGGCGCGTTCACGCCCTCCGGCCTCTGGTACCGCGTGAGCGGCGCCGGGCCGGCCGTGCTCCTCGTCCACGGCTCCAACCTCGATGCGCGCAGCATGGCGCCCCTCGCGGAGGCGCTGGTCGCCACGCATCGCGTGATCGAGACCGACCTCCGCTTCCACGGGCGCAGCCGCGACGGCACGGGGCCGTTTGCCTTCGATCGTGACATGCTCGAGGTGCTCGATGCCGCCGGCGTGCCAGGGGCCACCGTGATCGGCCACTCCCTGGGGGCCGTAGGCTCCTCCTCCGGTGCCGCCGGCGTCCAACGCCTGAAAGCTGGCGCCGTCTCCGCAACTCACCATCAGGGTTCCGTCCG
>JACMLI010000397.1 GCA_014379705.1 Gemmatimonadaceae bacterium | reverse complement strand
GCGAGCGATCGTGTGCCCCTCGAGCCACTCCGACTCCCCGTACCTCCGTGCCCATGCCTCGCCCCACCTGTTCCCTGAGCCCAACCTCCGCTCCGTGCCGCTCGGCAAGCCTTTCGGTCTCCCTCCCCGCTCCGCTCCTCCATACTGCTCACCGCCGTCACGCGGTCGTCACGCGACGAGGGTCTTGCCGGTTCGTCCTGTCATCAGCTCTGGCGGCCAGCGCACGACCTAACTTTCCATCATGACGGCCTTTGCCATCACCTGCGTTTGCGGAGAGCGCTTCCAGATCGAGGAGCGCCACCTCGGCCAGGTCATCAGTTGTTGGAAGTGCAAGCGACAGATGCGGACCAAGCGGCCTGCCGGGGGTCCACGCGCGGCTCGAGGTGGCGAGGTGGCATCGCGACGCCGGATCACGTGGCCGAGCGCTCGCGAATTGGTCAGGGCACTTCGCCGGCTAGTCCGGAGGGCCCTGCCATTCGGCAGTCGGTGGCAGGGAGCTGGACCCGCCGTCCTCGCCCTCCTCGCGTGGGGATTTTGCGCCACGATGATCGGCATCGCGGCGCTCATGTGGCAGCTCGGGGACCGGTTCCCGGTCGCCACGATCCTCCTCTTTGTCGGGCGCTGGATCTTTCTCGTTCCGCTCGCGTGCCTGGCGATCCTCATCCACCGGCAGAACAAGGCGCTCTACCTGCCCCTTGGCATTGCCGCGTGGGTCACGCTCTTCCCGGTGATGGGGTTCTCCCTTGGCTGGCGACGCGTGCTTCCCACGCCCGACGGCACCCGGATTCGCGTCGTCTCATTCAACACTGCCGCAAACCCCCTCGTCACGGACAGTCTCGAAGCGCTCCTCGGCCGATGGAACGCCGATATCGTCGCGTTGCAGGAATGCACTGCGGAACTCGTGCAGCGACTTCCCACAATCACCGGCTGGCACGCGCATGCGGTGCGCCCGCTCTGCCTGCTGAGTCGCTTCCCCATCATCGCCGCGGAAGCGATGGATCGCCTGTCACTGGAGCGCGTGCGCAATGAGGGAGTCGCCGGCGGGGGCGGCGCCGGGTACGTGGTGCGTTATGCCCTGCAGACGCCGGCCGGCCCCGTCGGCTTCACCAACCTGCACCTCGAGACTGCCCGGAAGGGTCTCGAGACGCTCTTTGATGGCCTCGACTTCAGTCGATTGCGCGAAAACTCGGACCTCCGCGACATCGAAGGCGACCGGGCGCGCGCCTGGGTGAATGGCGGGATGGTGCCGACGATCGTCGCGGGTGACTTCAACACCCCGCGCGAGGGGCGCAACTTCTCGGACCACTGGGGCGACCTGCGCAGCGCGTTCGAAGACGCCGGGCTGGGCTTCGGGTACACGCGCTACAACGGCTGGATCCGCGTGCGCATCGACCACGTGCTGTTCGGGCAGGGATTGCAGGCGACGCGGGCCGGCATCGGCGCCGACGCCTTCTCCGACCACCGGCCGATGATCGCCGACCTCGTGCGCCTGCCGCGCGTCGTCGACTAACTGCCGGTTGCGAGCGACCGGAAGTACGCCTCGATGCCGTCGGCGACGCCCGTGGCATACGCGTCCTGGAACTCCGGCGTGCGCAGTGCGGCCTCCTGCTCGGGAATCATGACGAAGGCGCCCTCGCACAGGATCGATGGCATCCAGGTGGGACGCACGACGGCGAGGTTGTCGTAGTTGATGCCGAGGTCGCGAAGGCCCATGGTGCGGACCATGCCGCGCTGGACCTGGCGCGCGAGGGGCACGCTCTGCCCGGTGAAGTAATACGTCCCCGTGCCGTGGGCGCGGAACGGGTTCACGCCATCGGGCAGCGCATTGAGGTGAATCGAGATGAACGCATGGGCGTTGGCCTGACGAGCGATCGATGGCCGGTCGGGGAGGCCCAGCGCCGACGGACCGGTGCGCGTCATCACGACCGTCGCCCCCCGTGCCTCGAGGATGCTGCGCAATCGCTCGGCGATGGGGAGCGTGGCCACGGCCTCGTACAGACCCGTGGGCCCCGTGGACCCGCCGGGCGGATGACCGGCGTCGACGGCGATGGTGATGCCCGCCAGCGGGCGCCGGGGATCGACGCGCGGAGCGGACCGAATGCGCAATGCGAACGCACCGCGCTCGTAGCGTGCGAGGTAGCCATAGGGCGCGTGCCGGAGCGTGATCACGTAGCGCGCCCGATCGCTCGTCACCTGCTCCCACGTGATGCGCTCGACCAGCGAATCACGCGTCGCGTAGTTGATGATGTCGGTGTTGGCGACGGTGCCGTACAACGTGAGCTCGAGCGATCGCTCGCCGATCTCCACGGCCCAGGGAGGCGCCGCGCCGACGGGGATCACGACATCGCTCCAGCCGTTGCCCGCGACAACACGGGCATTGCCGGCCACGCGAACCGGGGCCATCACCGTGGAATCGAGCAGGCGCATGTCCGCCGCGTCGACCCAGCCATCGAGGTTCCCATCGAGCGCGATGCGCCACGCGCCGTCCTGGCGCCCCGTGACTGGCACCTGCGTGCCCGGCAGGAGGAACCACTTGTACGTGCCCCCCGCGATCGGGCGCACGCTCGTCACGCGGTCCGTATCGGGAAGGGTGCTCGGCGCGACGCCGCTCAGTGCCATCACGCGGCGTTCCGGATCGACGAGCGTGACCCGCGGCAGGGCGAGGACGATCGAATCGGTGTGGCGCGAGACCACGAGTACCGCCTGGTCCGCGAGATAGCGCGCGGGAACATCGGCCAGGTGCAGCGTCGAGTCGTTCGTGGAGGGACCGAGGGGGAAGGCCCCTGCGGGTGACGTGACGCGGACCACGGCGTTGCGCGGCGCCCGAACGGAAACCCGCACCGATTCGTCGCGGCGGCGCCAGAGCGTCCCGCGCGGTTGGAGCGACGCACTGTCCACGACGAGCGCGCCTGTTGGCGGAAGGGCGGGGCGCGGCGCGGGAAGGCGAATGCGGTGGGACACGCGCGCGGTGTCGGCGTTGCGCGCGACGACGAGGTTGAAGGCCGGATTGTCGCGTGGCGGCACCGGCAGCCAGCCGAGGAAGGACCCGTTAGGCAGGACCGGCACGTCCTGGCCGTTGATGCGCAGGGACGCGTCGCCGCTCCCGACGGACCCGAAGATGAACGTCGAATCGCGCACGGCGATCGTCGCGCCGTCCGGGGGATAGACCACGCGCACGACGAGACGCCCAAGCACGCGGGGCACGGCCGGGAGGCTGATTGTGGCCGGAGAGGGTTCCGCCGCGACTGGCGTCGTGCGCGGTGGAGACGCCACGGGTGGGGTGCACGCCATCCCGGCGACGGCCAGGAACCATGCGACGCTGCGCGGCGCGCTTCGAAAGGTCATGGCGCAATATCGGCCGTGCATCAGGTGTCGCCAAGCAGGGGAGGTTCGGGGTGAGGTCGTGCGGGAGGGTCTTGGTTAGGCTGCTTTAGGCGTATGGGGCATGGGGGGCGTATGGGCGTGTGGGGCGTATGGGCGTGTGGGGCGTGTGGGGCGTGTGGGGTCCGGCCCGCCGGCTTGGAGTCTGACCCCGAGCGGTGATATGAGAGGGCGCCAATGAACCTCTGCTGTCGGGGTTGGCCCGTCCCTCCGAGGTCGCCCTGCCGCTGGATCGGCGCGGCTTGCGGGGTGATTTCCGGCCTGAAAGCGACGCATCTTGTTCACCGCCCGACGTTTCCGCCGCGAATCCGCTGTTGAGGTTGATCCGTACGGGACTTCGTGCGATCTTCGCCGCGAACCCGAAGCAGCGTTCAAACCGCTAATCCGGCTCCTGTGCCTTCTTGTACAGCCTGTGACCGACGCCTCTCCCCGGGCGAGCGCTACTGTACGGGGTGCGGTCAGCCTGCGTCCGGGCTCTTCGGCGGCATGGCAGCTACGCGCCCCAACAAAGCGATCCGGCTCTCTCGCTGCCCGCATTGCGACCACGCAAACCGCGCGGCGGAGCCATTTTGCACGCGTTGCGGCTTCCGGATCCATGGAGTGGAAGGGGCGGTCCCGACCTGCCGGTCGTGCGGAACGCTGCCAACCGACGAGACCGCGCGCTTCTGCGCCGGCTGCGGCTCGCGTCTGAGGGGGGAGCGGCCTGTCGAGGGGTCGACCGTGCCCCGCGGGATCCCCGTCGTGCCAGGCTCCCCTCGCCTTACCCTCCTCGATTCTCAGGGGGACGTATCGCGGGTGATCCACCTCGAAGGCGATCGGGCCACGCTCTCGGCTGACGGCTTGGGACTCAGGGTCGGCGAGGAACTGATCGGGGGCGACGGCGCGACGCTCTCCCTTGCCCGCCACGGCGCGCGGCTCGAGCCCGTCGGCAACCCTCGCGCGCTTTTCGTCTTTATCACCGAGGACACCCCGCTCGTCGACGGCGACATCCTTCTCCTCGGGTCTCAGGTGATCCGCTGCCGGCGCGTGCTCGAGGATGGCGCGACCTACTTCGCCGATTCCGGGTCAGTGCAGGTGGGATCTGCGGTTCCATCTCCCGATGCCGCTGTGCTCGAACAGCTGCGTGCCGACGGCCGCGTGCGCGACGCCGTGCACCTCTGGCGCAAACGCTCGATCCTGATCGGGCGCGAAGAAGGCGACTGGCTCTTCGCCTACGACCGCACGATGAGTGCGCGTCATGCCGTGATCCTGTGTGGCGATGACGGCGCGCTCACCCTCCGGGACATGGGAAGCCGCAACGGCTCGGCCATCGCCGTGCGATCGGCGCGCGAACTGGTCAGCGGGCAGCGCGTTTCCCTCGGCGGGCAGGTGATGCGGGTGGACCTGGCGTGACGCCCATGTCGGTCGATCGTGCGCTCATTCCGTCGCTGACCGACGCATCGGCCGGAGTGCGTGCGTGAAGACTCCCACGGAAGTCCACGCCGCCCGGCTGACCGGCGAATCCGTCGCCGGCAGCATCGTCGTCGAGGTGTACGCGCTGAGCGACGTGGGTCGGACGCGGGAGCATAACGAGGACGCCTACATCGTCTCCGACCTGTCGCGAGGCACGCCGCTCGAGTTCGACTCGTCGGTCCAGCAGCACGTCGGGAGCCGTGGCGTGCTGTTCATGGTGGCCGACGGCATGGGTGGCGCCGCCGCGGGCGAACTGGCCAGCGCCACTGCGGTCGACGTCGTGTTGCGCCACCTCCGCGAACAATGGACGGCCTCGTCGACAGTCAACCCCGACGAGTTCGTGGGCGCGCTGGAGCGGGCCGCCGTCACGGCCAACGGCGTGATCTATCGT
>JACMLI010000396.1 GCA_014379705.1 Gemmatimonadaceae bacterium | reverse complement strand
GACGTTGTCGAGGAAGTACCGGTCGTGCGTGATCGCCACGACGGTTCCCGGGAATTGCTCGAGGTGCTTCTCGAGCCACGCCACCGACTCGGCGTCGAGGTGGTTGGTGGGCTCGTCGAGGAGGAGCATGTCCGGCTGCTCGAGGAGCACACGGCAGAGGGCGACACGACGCTTCTCTCCGCCGGAGAGCGTGGTCACGTCGGCGTCGCCCGGAGGCAGTCGCAACGCGTCCATGGCGACCTCGATGTGGTTATCGAGGTTCCACAGGTCCAGGTGATCTATCCGGTCCTGGACTCGTGATTGTTCGTCGAGAAGCTTCTGCATCGCGGCGTCGTCCATCGGCTCGGCGAACGCCATGGAGATCTCGTTGAACCGATCGAGCAGGGCCCGCTGCTCCTTGACCGCGAGCTCGACGTTCCCGCGGACATCGAGCGACTCGTCGAGCTTCGGCTCCTGCGACAGGTACGAGATCTTCGTGCCCGCGGCGGCCCACGCCTCGCCGTTCCAGTCCTTGTCGATGCCGGCCATGATGCGCAGCAGCGACGACTTGCCAGCGCCATTGGCCCCCAGGACGCCGATCTTGGCCCCGGGATAAAAGGACAACCAGATGTCGTTCAGGATCACTCGCGAAGGGGGCACGACCTTCGTGAGCGCCTTCATCACATATATGAACTGCGGAGCCATTGGGGCCGAGAGCTGGGATGGGGGGAGGAATCTAATGGCCGGGATTCGGGATTCGGGAATCGTGATTGGGCGTGATTCGGCCGGGGAGAGCCCCGAGTCACGTCCGAATCACGCCGAATCACGAATCCCGAATCACCAATCACGGCCTTTCCATGCCTTCCCGCGCCGCCCGGATGCGCTCCACATAGTCCAGCGTCTCCTTGTGCCGCCACCGCGGAACCTGGGGGGCTACGGTCCGGATGCTCGGCCAGGTGCGAGGGTCCAGCTTGGAGCGGCGCGCCAGCCCCTGTGCCCGGAGCAGCGTCCGGCGCCCCGCGTTGTAGCTCCCGAACATGAACTCCGTCCGGTGGTCGGTGATCGAGTCGGCCTCCCACAGCAACCAGAGCTTGCGGTCGTACTGAATGCCGGCGGCGATGTTCATGTGCGGGTCGTCGATCCACTTGAGCTCATCGTTTTCCGACTGGATCGAGCTGAAAGTGGACGGCATGAGCTGCATGACCCCCCGCGCGCCGACGCGACTCCGCGCCGCCATGTCGAGGTTGCTCTCCGTCATCCCCTGGGCCTTGAAGAGCTTCCAGTCGTACGCCGGACCAAAGAACCGCTTGCTGTACTTCCGGAAGGTGTCGTCGTAGTCGGCCGGCTTGCGCTGCTGGACCTTTCGCTGCGCCCGGGCCGGCTCCGGCATCGCTGCCGCCAGCGCCACGAGCGCGATGACCGCCCGGCGCCACATGGTCAGTTGAGCGCCTGCCCGATCACCATGGCGATCGAGATGAACAGGGCGCCGATGAAGATCGCGACAGCCACGTTCCCCTTCCTGAGCTCATCGTGGAAGTTCACGCCGGGGGTGATCCAGTCGATGACACGGTACGCCACGACCATGAGCACCACGCCAAGGGCTGCGTACAGGAAGTTCGACCCGACGATGCGCCATTCCATGGAAGGAAGTCGTTAGGGGGAAGCGTGGCGGGAATGTAGCGCGTCCATACCCTACGCCCCCAGAGCCGTCCAGTTTCCCGGCGAACAAGCCGGAAGATTCATGCGACGAGGTTCGCGAGAATCCCGGCGGCCTGGTGGAAGCACGAGAATCACGAGCAGTACGCGAGGCACGAGATGCACGGGAAGCACCGCGATCGCGGACCCTCTCGCGCCTCTCGTGCTTCCCGTGCGGCTCGTGATTCCCGTGCTTCCACTCCGTGACCCATCCATCCCGTCCACCCGTCCACCGATCGACGCTTGGTGGACGCCGCACGCGTCCTGGCATGCGCGGTTCGTCCCCCGCCCCTCGGCACGCGCCGAGCCGCGCTCCTCCGGTGAGCATTCAGCGTCCTCACAACCGCGACCCTCGTGCTGCGTTTCATTCGCGATACCATCGTTGCCGCCGTGCGCGGGCTCGCGCGGCACAAGCAATCCTCTGCGCTCACGATCCTCTGCATCGCGCTCGGGGTTGCGGCGAGCGCCACGGCCCTGAGCCTGGCGTGGACGGTCACGTTCCGGCCGCTGCCGTTCCCCGATGCGGAGCGACTCGTCCGCGTGTGGCTCGCCAGCGACGTCGATCCACGGCTCGACATGTCGATCCCCGACATCGCCGACGTGGCTCGCGAGGTCCCGGCGTTCGACCGCGTGGCCGGCACGGCCCGCACGCGGTTCGTCACCCTGTTCGACCACGGCGCCGAGCGACTGCGTGGCGAAGCGGTGACGCCCGCTTACTTCGAGCTGCTTGGGGTGCGGTCCGCGCGGGGGCGCACGTTCGCGGCAAGCGATCACGCCCCGGGGGCCGCGCGCGTCGCCATCATCAGCGACGCGACGTGGCGGAGGCACTATGGCGGAGACCCCGGCATCATCGGACGCACGTTCCGCACCGAGTCCGCCACTTTCGAGATCGTCGGGGTGGTCGAGGACGGATTCGACGGCAGCATCGAGAACGACATCGTGGAGTTCTGGGTCCCGCTCTCGCAGTACCTCCCCGCGGCGTATACCTCGGCACGTCATGTGCGCCAGAGCTGGGTCATCGGACACCTCGCCCCGGGCGCCACCCTCGCGCAGGCCGAGCAGCAACTCTCGCGACTCGGCGCTTCGCTCGGGCAGGCACACGGGGCGACGTACCGCGGTATCACGCTCCGAGCGGAGCCGTTCGGCGAGAACTGGCGCACGACCGTCCGCGGGAGCGGGATCCTCCTGCTCGGCGCGGCCCTCATGCTGCTGGTCATCGCCGTGGTGAACGTGTCCGGCCTTGCGCTGGCGCGCACGCTCGACCGCCGTCGCGAGTTCGCGCTGCGTGTCGCGT
>JACMLI010000395.1 GCA_014379705.1 Gemmatimonadaceae bacterium | reverse complement strand
TCGCAGCCGTTTCCGGTCGGGCCGCCCCGCCACCGCACGCGGCGAGGCCGGTAAGGCTCAGGGCGGCAATCGTCCGGATCTGGGCAAGAGCAAGCGTCACGGGGAGTAAGCTAACAATGCGGTTCCCGGGGCGGCACCGATTGGTTGACCCCCTCGGGCGCGGGGTCCATTTTTCCGCCCCCGAGACGGACGTCCGGATCACGCCACGCGCGACCTCGCGCAGCGCCATCCGCTGGCTCGCCCCCCAACCCCACGTTATGCAGCGAACGTTGAAACTCATCGGGTGGATCGCCGTCGTGGCGCTCGGTACGTCGTCCTTTGCCTACCTGGCGATCTCGCGTGGAGAGACGGTGAGCGCGGCCTGGCTCCTGACCGCGGCCATCTGCTTCTACGCCGTCGCCTACCGGTTCTACAGCCGCATCATCTCGGCGAACATCTTTGCCCTGGACGCGACGCGAAAGACGCCGTCGGAACGGCTCAACGACGGGCGCGACTACGTGCCGACGAATCGCTGGGTCGTGTTCGGCCACCACTTCGCGGCCATCGCGGGGCCCGGGCCCCTCGTGGGGCCGACCCTCGCCGCACAGTTCGGCTTCCTTCCCGGCGCCCTCTGGATCGTGATCGGGGTCGCCCTCGGTGGTGCGGTGCAGGATTGCGTGATCCTCTGCGCCTCGATCCGCCGGAACGGCAAGTCGCTCGGCCAGATGGCGAAGGAGGAGATCGGGACGGTGGCCGGGTACACCGCACTCGTGGCGGTGCTCGGCATCATGGTCGTGCTCATCGCGGTGCTCGCCCTGATCGTCGTGAACGCGTTAGGCGAGAGCCCGTGGGGGATCGTGACGGTCGGCCTGACGATTCCCATCGCCCTGCTCATGGGCGGCTACATGCGCTGGATCCGCCCACACAAGGTGCTGGAGGCAACGGCGGGCGGGCTCGTCCTCCTGGTCGTCGCGCTCTTCGTCGGCCGGGCGGTCGCCGAGAACCCCGCGCTGGCCCCGACGTTTACGCTGGGACGTCCGGCGCTGGCCGTGACGATCATGATCTACGGCTTCATGGCGAGCGTGCTCCCCGTGTGGCTGCTCCTCGCGCCCCGCGACTACCTCTCGGCGTTCGTGAAGATCGGTGTTGTCGCGGCGCTCGCGATCGCGGTCGTCGTCGTCATGCCGCAGCTGCAGATGCCCGCCGTGACGCGCTTCATCGACGGGTCGGGACCGGTCTTTGCGGGGAAGGTGTTCCCCTTCTGCTTCATCACGATTGCGTGCGGCGCGATCTCCGGCTTCCACTCGTTGATCTCTTCGGGGACGACGCCCAAGCTGCTCGAGCGCGAGCCCGACGCGCGCTTCATCGGCTACGGCGCGATGCTCACCGAGTCGCTCGTGGCCACGCTCGCGCTGATTGCCGCCTGCGTGCTCACGCCGGGGACCTTCTTCGCCATCAACGCACCGGCCGCCGCCCTCGGGACGACGGTCGAAAGCGCGGCGCTCGCGATCCAGAACTGGGGCTTCACGCTCGATCCGGCGGCGTTCAACCAGCTCACGCGCGACATCGGCGAGAACCGCCTGCTCTCCCGCACCGGGGGCGCGCCGAGCCTCGCGGTCGGCATGGCACAGTTGTTCTCGGGGTGGATGGGGGCGCACACGCTCGCGCTCTGGTACCACTTCGCGATCATGTTCGAGGCGCTGTTCATCCTGACGACCCTCGACGCCGGCACTCGCGTCGGCCGCTTCATGCTCCAGGACCTGCTCAAGCACATCTGGGCGCCGATGGGCCGTACCGCGTGGTACCCGGCGGTGGTGATGTCGAGTGCGATCTTCGTGTCGATGTGGGGCTACTTCCTGTACCAGGGCGTCGTCGACCCGTTAGGCGGCATCAACTCGCTGTGGCCGCTCTTCGGCATCGCCAATCAGTTGCTTGCACTCGTCGCGTTATGCGTGGGGACCACGGTCATCATCAAGATGGGGAAACAGAAGTACGCCTTCATCACGATCATTCCGCTGGTGTGGCTTGCCATCGTGACGATGACGGCGGGATACCTCAAGATCTTCTCGAGTGACCCGCGCCTCGGGTTCCTCTCCCACGCCCGCATGATCGAGGACGCGATGGCGAGCGGGACCCTGCCGGCGAACATCAAGTCGGTCGCCGACGCCGGCCGACTGGTCTTCAACGACCGCCTCGATGCGGGCGTGACGACGTTCTTCCTCGTGTCCGTGATCGTGATCATCGTTGCGTCACTCAACGAGTGGCTGGCGGTGCTGCAGGGTCGCAAGCCGGCAGTCTCGAGCGAGGTGCCGTTCGAGCCGCGCGTGGCCATGGCGGGGGACTGATCGATGCGTCGCCTTTCTCTCCTCGTCGCCCTCGCGATCACGCTTCCTCTGGGCGCGCAGTCGTCGCGAGGCAGCTTCGAGTTCACGATCCCGAACATCATGCGCGGCCCGGAACTCTACGGCCGCGAGCCTGGCACCCCGCGCTTCACCCCTGACGCGCAGTGGATCTACTTCCAGTGGCTCCCGCCGGGATCGCCGTGGAACGAGCCGCTCAAGCCGTATCGCGTGCGCGCGACAGCCGGAGCCACGCCCGAGGTCGTGACCAGCGCGCACATGGACTCGGTCGCGCCGCTCCTCGCGGGCGGTGCGCTCTCTCCCGATCGTGCGCGACGGGTCGTCTCCGTCGAGGGGGATCTCTGGCTCGTCGACATGCGAGCCAGCACGGCACGCAAGCTGACCAATACGCCACCGATCAACGAGTCGGCGCCTGCGTTCTCGTCGGATGGCAATCGCGTGTACTTCGTGCGCGAGGGCGCGAACGTGATGGCGCTCGACCTCGCCACGCCGACGATCACGCAGCTCACCGACGTGCGCCTCGCTCCCGCGCCGCCGACGCCTCCCAAGGCCGACGCGCAGCGCGCCGCGCTCGAGTCCGACCAGAAACTGCTCTTCGAGGTCGTGCGGGAGCGCGCACGCACCGACTCCATCGCGAAGGCCGAGCGTGAGGCCGATGAAGCGGCGCGCACCAGGGCGCTGTACCTGCTGCCGAACGAGCGGGTCGCGTCGCTCTCCGTGTCGCCCAACGGCAAGGCGCTGATCCTGACGACGACCTTCACGACCCCGACGGCGCGCCAGGCGATCGTGCCCAACTACGTCACACTCAGCGGCTACACCGAAGACATCGTCATCCGCACGAAAGTGGGTGACACGCAGGGGGGCGGTCGGGCCGGCTTCATGGAGTTGCCCAGTGGCAAGGTGACGTGGCTCAACGCGCATCCCACCGACACGTCGCGCACCGCGGCCAGCGTGCGCGCGCTCGGCTGGAACGCGAGCGGCACGCAGGGCCTGCTCTTCGTGGAGCAGTCGGACTTCAAGGCGCGGCACCTCTACATCGTGGACGGAATGACAGGGGGGCTCCGATCCATAAACACGTTGCGGGACTCCGCCTGGGTCGGCGGGCCGTGCTTCGGCTGCGGCGGCTTCGTCCCGGGGAGCGATCGCGTCTGGCTCGTGAGCGAGGCCGACGGCTACGCCCATCTCTACACGATGAATGCCGACGGCGGCGACACGCGGCAGCTCACGAAGGGCGCGTGGGAAGTGCTGTCGGCACGCATCTCCGATGACCAGAGGTACTTCGAGCTTACCACGTCGGAAGTCTCGCCCTTCGAGCAGCATTTCTACCGCATGCCCTTGGGCGGAGGCGCGGCGGAGCGCATCACGACCACAGTGGGCGGCCATCAGGCCGTCGTGTCACCCGATGGCCGGCTGATCGCCGACGTCCACTCGCAGTCGAACACGCCACCGGAACTCTTCGTCGGGCCCTACGCGCCCGGTGCAAAGCTCGACCAGCTCACGACGTCACCCACGGCGGCGTGGAAGTCGTTCCCGTGGATCAAGCCGGAGATCGTGATGATCCCCGCCTCGGACGGCGTGAAGGTGCCAGCGCGCATTTATCGACCGAAGGACATGAACGCCCGGGCCAAGGGCTCCGCCGTGATCTTCGTGCACGGCGCGGGCTACCTGCACAACGTGCACAACTATTGGTCGAGCTACGCGCGCGAGTACATGTTCAACCAGTACCTCGCGTCGCAGGGTTACGTCGTTCTCGACATCGATTACCGCGCGTCGGCGGGGTACGGGCGCGACTGGCGCACGGCGATCTACCGCTGGATGGGCGGACGCGACCTCGCCGACCAGGTGGACGGTTCCACATACCTCCAGAAGAACTTCGGGATCGACCCGGAACGCATCGGCCTCTACGGCGGCAGCTACGGCGGGTTCATCACGCTGATGGCGCTCTTCAACGCCCCCAAATCGTTCGGTGCAGGCGCGGCGCTGCGATCGGTGACCGACTGGGCGCATTACAACCATGGGTACACCGCGCGCATCCTGAACCAGCCGCAGGCGGACACGCTCGCCTATCGCCGCTCGTCGCCGATCTTCTTCGCCGAAAAGCTCGAGGATCCGCTGCTGATGGCGCACGGGATGGTCGACGTGAACGTGCACTTCCAGGACATCGTCCGGCTCACGGAGCGCTTCATCGAGTTGGGAAAGACGGGGTGGGAGCTGGCCGTGTATCCGGTGGAGGACCATGGCTTCGTGCGTCCCGATTCGTGGACGGACGAATACCGGCGGATCTTCGAGCTGTTCGAGTCGACGATTGGCCGTGGCAAGGGCGCACGCCGATGACCCGACACCTCCGCGAGCGCGTGACGCGCTGGATCAGCCTGGTCCACCGGATCATCGGCGCTCCCGACTACGAGGGCTACGTGGTGCACGCCACGCGCTGCCATCCCGATCGCCCGCTCCTTTCCCGCGACGACTTCGTGCGGCAGCGGCTCGAGGAGAAGTACTCGCGCCCGGGCTCCCGCTGTTGTTAGGCGGCGTCGCGCCGCGCCCGGGGACCGCGGCGGCAATCCACCCGGCGCTCGCTGACGTAGACCTGCGAACGCTCACAGACACGAAGCCATGCGCACCTTCCTCGGGACGCTCCTGACGCTCGCCATTCTCGGGTTCGGTGGCGCCACGACGTACCTCGCGATCAACGAGCGGGAGTTGGTCTTCCATCCGGCCGAGCGCGCGGTGGCGGCGCCTCCGGCGGCGCTGGCCCTGCGTGAGCGTAGCGTCGCGTATCCCAGTGGCGACGGCACGACGTTGAGGGCCTGGGTCGTTCCGGGGACGGGCCCGGATTCGGTGGGCTACTGGATGCTCATCTGTCACGGGAATTACGGCAACATCGGCTACGGCGACCGTCCCGCCTTCTACGCCAGCGCTCGCGACCTTGGCCTCAACCTCCTTGCCTTCGACTACCGCGGCTTTGGCGAAAGTGAGGGATCGCCGGAGGAACAGGGCCTGTATGCCGATGCG
>JACMLI010000394.1 GCA_014379705.1 Gemmatimonadaceae bacterium | reverse complement strand
TGGCCAACCCCATTCTCTCGTTGGTGTAAGCGCATGCTGAGCCTGCGCCGCAAGCCCGGCGACGCGGTGATCATCGCGGGGGGCATCCGCATCGTGGTGCTGGCCTCCGACCGCCGGGGCGTACGCCTCGGCATCGACGCTCCCCCCCACGTGAACATCGTGCGCGAAGAGATCCTCGCGCAGGTCGCCACGGCCAATCGTGCCGCCCCCGCCGGGGCCGACGCCAAGGCGCTCGTGGGCGGGGTCAAGGCGACCGGATAGCCCGGTCGCATTGTCCGTTTCCGTCCTCTCGCACGTCATTCCGCGGCCGATACTCCGTGGAGCCAGCTCTCTCCCAGATTCCCGACCGATTTCCGACATAGCGTGCTTCAGATCATAGGACTCGTGGTGGTGTTGGGCTCGGTGATCCTGGGCTACACCATGCACCACGGAAAGATGATGGTGCTGTGGCAGCCCACCGAGTTCATCATCATCGGTGGCGCCGGGCTTGGCTCGTTCATCATGGCCAACCCGCCCAGCGTGCTCAAGGCGTCGATGGCCGCGTCGATGGCCCTGCTCAAGGCCAACCCGTTCACCAAGAAGGCGTACGGCGAGCTGCTGCAAGCGCTCTTTGAAGTCTTCCAGACCGCCCGCAAGGACGGCCTGATCGCCCTCGAAGCCCACATCGAGGAGCCGCACAAGAGCGCGATCTTCTCCAAGTATCCCGGCTTCCTGCACCACCACCACGCCGTCGTCTTCCTCTGCGACACGCTCAAGGTGCTGCTCACGGGAGCGGTGGAGGATCACCACCTCGCGGAGATCCTGGACCTCGACCTCGAGCGCCTGCACGAGGAGGAGCACCAGGTCCCTGCCGCCATCAACATGGTCAGCGACGCCATGCCGGGATTCGGCATCGTCGCCGCCGTGCTCGGCGTGGTCATTACGATGGGCTCGATCGGTGGCGCCGCGTCGGAGATCGGCAACAAGGTCGCCGCCGCCCTCGTCGGCACGTTCCTCGGCATCCTGCTCTCGTACGGCATGATCGGTCCGTTCGCCAAGGCCATCGAGTCCCGCCAGCGCGCCGAGGGGTCGTACATGAACTGCATCCGCACTGCCCTGCTCTCCTTCGCGCGCGGCGACGCCCCGATGACCTGCGTCGAGTTTGCCCGGCGCAACATCGAGCCGGCGGACCGTCCGAGCTTCGCGGAGCTGGAAGGATTGACGCGGAAGAAGGCGGCGTAACGTGGCCAAGGGCGGCGGCAAGATCATCATCATCAAGAAGGTCAAGAAGGGCGGGCACGGCCACCACGGCGGGTCGTGGAAGGTGGCCTACGCGGACTTCGTCACCGCGATGATGGCCTTCTTCATGGTGATGTGGATCCTCGGCATGGACGAGAACACGAAGAAGGCGATCGAGGGATACTTCTCCAACCCGATCGGCTTCAAGAAGGGGTACTCGTCAGGCTCGAGCCCCCTCGCGAGCGGATCGTCGCCCGCCTCGGTGCAGCAGCAGGCGATGCAGATCGCGCTCCGCAACCTGCAGCAGCGGCGCTTCGAGGAGATCAAGGCCTTGCTCGCCTCGCGCGTGGACTCGCTCGCCGCCCGCGGCGGCCTCAAGTCGCGCGTGGAGATCTCGATCGTCAACGCGGGGCTGCGCATTGAGCTGATCGAGAGCGCACAGGGCAACACGTTCTTCGAGTTCGGGTCCTCGCAGATGAAGCCGGAAGGCCAGGTCGCGCTGCGCCTCGTGGCCGAGGAACTCATGGGGATGGAGAACCCCCTCGTGATCGAGGGACACACGGACGCGGCGCAGTACACGCGTCGGGACTACACCAACTGGGAACTGTCGAGCGAGCGAGCCAACGCGGCGCGGCGCTACCTCGAGGAAGTGGGGATCCCGCGCGCGCGCATCGTCGAGGTGAACGGCCTCGCGGACAAGCAGCTCAAGTATCCGCTCGACCCATTGAATCCGTCGAATCGCCGCATTTCGATCCTGCTGCCGTACATCACGGCCCCGCAGCCGGCGACGCTCGACGCGCTCAAGGAGCGGTTGGGGACAGCGGCAGGCGGACCCTAAGCGCGAGGCTGGCCCAGCCGCCGTCATCCCGGATCTGCTCCGGGACCCAGCGTCGTCAGGTCCACGACCGGCAGACTACCGCGTGTGCACGCGCACCCAGTCCACCTGCAACGCACCCGGCACGATGAGTGCGGGATCCAGTCTGGTGAAGAAGTTCCCGCCGACGGCGAGGTTCACGGTCACCCGCTGCTGCTTCCGATACATGCTGGGGATCCACCCCCCGGACTTCACGTCGACGGCATGGCCGTCGAAGAGGAAGGTGAGCGTGTCCCTGGCCCAGATGACTTCGTAGACGTGCCAGCAGTCCGTGAGGCTCGTGCGGGCCTGCACCGTGAACGCTGAGTTCTCGACCTGGTTGACGCCTGACCCACGTCCATACCAGTACGCGGTGCTGTATTCGAACGGCAACTGCCCGCGCGCCTCGAGGATGTCGATCTCCCCTTGCGTGGGCCACGGATCCCCATAACTCCAGAATGCCGGCCAGAGCCCGTACCCGGCCGGGAGCTTGAGCCGTGCCGCCATCCGCACCGTAGGAGTGCCCGTCGCACCGGCGGAGAAGTGCTGCGTCGTCTCGAGGCGTCCCGACGTCCAGGCAAAGCTGCGTCGGGTGGGATCGGATGGCGTGGTCGCGCCGTTGACGTTCTCCTGACGTGCCGCGATGGTGAGCACTCCCGCGGCAACATGGAGGTTGGCTCCCTGGTAGTGCTGCAACTCGTCGTTGTAGGCGCCACCGGTCCACGTCGTCCACTGCGCGAGGGTGCCGGAGAAGTCGTCCTGGAAGGCCGTTTTCCATCCGGCGGCGGCGAGGGCGGCCTCGTCGCGGGTGTAGTCGCACGCGGCCAGCGGCGGCTGCCCCAGGGCGGCGGCGCCCGACACCCGTGGCCATGACAGCGTCGCGAGGCTCGCGACGAGTAGCAGTCCGAAGTTGACGACGGCGCGAGGGAGAATCACGGCCCGGCGGGCGGGTGTGCTCGCCGAGGGCAGACCTTTACGAGCGGGCACGAGTGCCACCGGTATCCACTCCATCTGCCCACTACTTCCTCCCCCATCGGTCGCGGGAAGCTGCAAGCACTGCTGCTCGATCAGCTGCCGGATTCGGACGACCTCGATGGACGGTGGTTGACGGGAGACACCCGCCTCACCTTCGATCCTGATGACTAACGTGGGAATGTATCGTCCGTCGTTGCGTGCGCGCGCGCCAAAGTAAAGAGATTCGCGCGTCTTGAAGTGGCCAGTCCGGTCGCGCGACATGTAGCTGATCGCCGCCGACCGTGCTGATCGCTGGGCGGTGAACCCTGCGCTGAATGGCCGCCCGCCGCTCGTGATGACCCTCCTTCCGGCTGCTGCAGGTATGCCCGTCGTCGCTCCCTCCACTCCTTCCATGCGTCCCGCACCAGGTGCACCACGCGATCGCCGCGGCGGCATGCGTCCCGGATGTGCGCCACCCGCTCCTCATATCCGACGACGCTGTCGAGGGCATGCTCCGCTTCGTCGAACCGCCCGAGCTGCCGCAGGAGCTCGGCCCGAAGGATCACGTCGCCCTCGTCAGCGAGCAGGTCGAGCAACCGCTCCATGTTGACCACGTCGCGCGCCGCGCGCGGGGCGTCGCTCGGGGCCGGTGGGACGCTGCGCCAGGGGGCGCTCGCACTCCACCAGAG
>JACMLI010000393.1 GCA_014379705.1 Gemmatimonadaceae bacterium | reverse complement strand
GGCCATTCCGGGGAGCGTTCGCCGGCCTCCGCCGCAACTCGACGAGCACGGGGCGTTGGTGCGGGCCTCGGGGTGGGGGGCGTTCAACGCCTAACGGCGTGGCTGGGCTAGTGGACTAGTGGATGCGTGTGGACCGTCGGCTCGACCACTCCACTCGTCACCACGAGTCCGCTAGCTCACTAGTCCGCTACACCCATTAGCCCGCTAATCCAAGGAGCCCGTTCGTCCGATACTTCCGCCATGTTACGTCGCCCACGCATTGATCGTCCCTCATCCGTGACGACAATCGCCCTTGCTCCGCTACCCGTTGCAGGACTGTCGAGACCGCGTAAAAGCGGTTATGCTAGCGCCGTGAAGAACACGGTGCCCGCCCCCCTGGTCGAGTCGATCGAGGCCGACCAGGAGATCATCACGAAGGTGCTCTCAGGTCATCGAGATGCCTTCGGGATCCTGATCCAGCGCTACAGCGATCCACTCTACCGGCATGCCCTGGGCATGACGGGGAGTCCCGATGTTGCGGAAGACATCCTTCAGATGTCCTTCATCAAAGCGTTTCATCACCTCTCCGAGGTGCGGGGCCGTTTTGATGCCTGGGTGTTCCGAATCGTGGCCAATGGGTGCAAGGACTGGCTGAAGAACATTCGCCGGACGCACCTGAGCTACGAGGAAGACGACCAGCCCACGACATATGCGACTCCGGAAGAGGAGTTGGATCGGACAGAGCTGCGAGGCGACCTTGACTCGGCGTTGTCGGCTCTCCCCCCGTCTCTCCGCGAAGCTTTCATCATGAAGCACGTTGAAGGTCGTTCGTACGAGGAAATGGCGGATTTGTTGACGACCACAGTTGGAGCGCTCAAGATGCGCGTACACCGCGCGCGCGAGGCGCTCCAGGCACTCTTGGAGGAGAAGTACGCCTGATGCCCGACTTCAACATTGACCCCGAAGGCCTTTCGGAGCGCGAGCGCCCGAACCGGCCCGCCGCTGACCTTGGAGCGTTGGGCGACCGAGAAGTGCCGATCGCTCCCGTGGCCAGCGATGTGATCAACAAGTGGCTCGATGGCGAAATGCCGGAGCCGACGAACCTCCGCGGCGACGCGGCGCGTTCGGTGGAATTCTGGCGCCGCTTGGGCGAGGAGACAGAGCGTCGTCGCCACATGGTGACGCCCGCGCACCTGTCCGACCAGATCATGGCCGCACTGCCGTCGACGACGTACGGCTCGGCCATGCCTTGGCATCGCAAGGAAGTGAAGCTGTCCGCCATGGCGCTGCTCGGCGGCGCCGCAGGACTCGTGGCCCTCGGGGCGCTCGCAGCCCGGTTGATCGGATAATCAATTCGCTCGAGAAGAAAGGCCGGCCCTTCGGGGCCGGCCTTTTTTTCTCGCGACTGGTTTCTGCTTGCTGGTGCTGGTTGCTTGTGCTGGTTGCATGGCTGGGACTGGGTGGTAGTGCGCTGGTGCCAGAAGTGGCCGCTGCGTTGGTTTGCTTCACCCGTCCACCCCGCCCACCCGTCCACCCGTCTTGCTTCAAGCCCCTCCCATCGCCGAGCTCGACGCCGCCGCGCTCCAGGCCGCCGTGACGGTGGGGCTCACGGCCGTGGCTGCGGCGCTCTACCGGCGCTATCGGAAGCCGTACTTCGCGTGGTTCACCGTGGCGTTCGCGCTCTACGTGCTTCGCCTGGCAGTGATCGTTGCGTTCGTCCTCACGGCGGCACCGGCGTGGTTGTACTGGCACCAGGTCGCGACGGGGTGGACGGCGGTGGCCCTGCTCTGGGGAGCCCTGCAGTTCTCACGCCCCCTCGCGTTCCGCGCGGTGTGGTGGCTCGCGCTCCTCTTCCCGGTCGTGTGGTCGTACGTCGCGATCTACCTGCTCGACAGCTTCCTCTGGGCGGCGCTCCCGGCCGTCGGCTTCCTCTCGTTTGTCACCGCGTGGAGCGGCGTGATCTTCCTCCGGCACTGGCGCCGCACGCGGATGCCCTCGGCGGCGTTCCTCGGCGGTTCGCTCGTGCTGTGGGCCGTGCATCACCTCGACTATCCCTTCCTGCGCGCGCGGGGGGCGTGGGTGCCGTGGGGCTACTACCTCGACATCGCGTTCCTGCTGCTCGTCGGCGCGGGGCTTTTGTTCCTCGTCCTGGATGACGTGCGTGGCGGATTGCGCGCGATGATGTCCCTGGTCGAGCCGCCGGGGGCGCACGGCACGGTGCGCAACGTGCACGACCTGCTCACGCGCGCGGCGATGCTCCCCGCGGCGACAGGGGCGGCGATCTTTTCTCCGGGTGGCGCGGTGCAGGGGGTCGGGGCCTGCGCGTCCTGGGCGAGTGGTGACTTGCCACCAGGCATTCCCGACCTGATTCGGGAAGTGACGAACAGCGATCGCCCGCATGTGGACTCTGGTGACGCGTCGCCCACCGGCCCGGCGCGAGCCGTGGCCTATCGTGCCGCGCTCCCGATTCCCCGGCAGACGGGGGAGCGGCAGGTGCTCGTGGTGACCGGGGAGACGCGACACCCGTTCACCGCCCTCGACGACGAGTACCTCGTCGCGTTAGGCCGGCAGATCGGCGAGGCCCTCGACAGCGCGGAACTCAACGACCGCCTGAGCGCCCGGACGGCGGAGCTCTCGCGCCTCTCGGTGCGCATGATCGAGCAACACGAGGAGGAGCGCCGGCGCATCTCGCTCGAGCTGCACGACGAAACCGCGCAGGTGTTCAGTGCGGTCAAGTTGCAGCTCGGCGTCCTGCGCGAGCGATCGAGTGGAGCGATGGCCGATGGCATCGGCACGGCGCTGCAACTCGTCGACCAGGGGATGCGCTCGATTCGCAGCGTCACCGAGCTGCTGCGACCCGCCGCGCTCGACGATCTCGGACTCGTGCCCGCGCTCCGATCGCTCGCGCAGGAGTTCGAGCAATCCACGGGGATCGAAGTCCGGATGGACGCGAGCGTGGTGCCGGTGGACTTGCCTCCCGATGCGGAACTGGTGCTCTTTCGCGCCATGCAGGAAGGACTCTCCAACGTCGTGCGTCACGCCCATGCCCGCCTGGTGGAGGTGCGGCTTGCAGGCGAGGGAAACAACCTCGTGCTGACCCTTGCTGACGATGGCGTGGGGGGCCGCGACGCTCCCGACATCGATGTGCTGCAGCGCGAAGGGCACCTCGGCCTCGCGGGCATGCGCGAGCGCCTGGCCACCGTCGGAGGGCGGCTCGTCGTGGGCCGGGGCTCCCTCGGCGGGCTGCAGCTCAACGTGACGGTTCCGGCGCGCGCCACCGGAGGCGCATGACGGCGATCCGGCTCGTGATTGTCGACGACCATGGCATCGTGCGCGAGGGGATTCGCCAGGTGGTGCTTGGCGATGCTGACGTGACCGTGGTCGGTGAAGCGAGCGACGGCCCCACGGCGCTCGCGTTGATCGCGCAGGAAGCGCCCGACGTGGTGCTGCTCGACATCACGATGCCGGGAATGTCGGGGCTCGAGGTCGTGCGCACGCTCCGCGACGGCGGTGACGCGACGCGCGTCCTCATGCTGAGCGTGCACGACGACGCGGCGTACGTCATGGAGAGCATTCGCAACGGCGCCCAGGGATACGTCCGCAAGGACACGACGCCGTCGGAACTGCGCGCCGCGATTCGTGCGGTCCACGCGGGGGAGGGCTACTTCAGTCCCGCTATCGCCCATCGCCTGACCACGGCGCTCCGGGAAGACCCACGGCCCCCGTCGCCTCGTCCTGCGGCGCCCGCCATCGACGTGCTCACCAATCGCGAGCGGGAAGTCCTCGGCCTCATCGGCCGTGGATTGCTCAACAAGGAAGTCGCTGCCACGCTCGGGATCAGCGTTCGGACGGTCGAGGCGCATCGCGAGGCCATCATGCGCAAGCTCGAGGTGCGCAGTGTGGCCGGCCTCACGCGCGCGGCAATCGCGGCAGGCCTTACAGGGGACGGGTAGACGAGCGGGCGGACGGGCGGTGAACGCAGCGCCCGCTACTACCCGCCTGCCCGCCCGCCCGTCCGTACGGACCCGTACGTAGTATCCCGTATACGTCGGCGGAGCGGTGAGCTGGAACTTGGAGCGTGCTGTCACGCTCATTCCATCCGCGCCTCCCATGCCCGCCTTGATTCGTTCGACTGCCGCCCTCGTCGCGCTCGCCTTTCTCGCTGCCTGCGGCACTGACGACGCCGTGGCCCCGATCATCCCCAACACCACCACGCTCACCGTGGACGCGTCGCAAGGGTATGCGTACGTGCGGCTCGCCGAGACGCCGACCCAGGTGACGGTAAGCGATCCGGTCGCGAGTTCGGCGTGGGACCTCGGGTTCCTCGCGACGACGGTGACGGCCAACGGGGGGACGGCGGGTCCGGGTGGCGTTTCGGTCCACTGCCTCTGCGCCAACGAAGCGGCGACGACCACGCAGCTACAGGGCTTCACGGCCACCAACCAACTCGGCGCGTTCGAGGCGGTGACGAGCGCGCAGATTCCCGCCGAGTCGCAATTCGTGGGAGACTCGCTCGCCCCGGCGGTCGCAGGATGGTTCAATGGCACGGGGGCCGGGGCCACGGCGAACACCACGCGCTCGTGGATCGTGCGTCGTGGCTCGACCGCGATCACGCTCGGCAAGCTGCGCGTGACGTCGGTGACGAACGCCAGCGCGCAGAACGCGGGCGTCATTGCGTTCGAGTTCGCGGTGCAGCCGACGGTCGGGATGCCCTTCGGCAGCGTCACGCAGGCGAGCGTGGACGTACGCCTGGGACCGGTCTACTACGACCTGTCGAACAAGGTGACGACGACCGCCACCGGCACCTGGGACCTGCGCTTCGCCGGCTTCGAGGTGCGCACCAACGGCGGCGTGAGCGGCGCGGGTACGGTGATGACCGTGGTCGACAACACCACCCCCTTCGCGACGATCGACGCGGCGTACGCCGCCACGGCTCCCGTGGTGGCCTACAAGCGGGATGCATACTCGGGCGTGTTCGTCGCGAAGCCCTGGTACAAGTACAACATCACCGGCACGGACAACCAGATCTGGCCGCTGTTCAACGTGTACCTCGTGAAGCGTGGCACCGAGGTGTACAAGGTGCAGGTCACGTCCTACTACAGCGCCGCCGGTACCTCGCGGCAGGTCACGATCCGTTCGGCAAGGCTTCGCTAGGCATGCGCTGGCACGTGGTGGTGGCCGCGGTCGCGCTCGCAGGCCTGGCGACGACCGCGGTGGCGCAGGGGACGCGTCGCGTGGCCGGGCGCGTGGTGGAAGCGAGCACCGG
>JACMLI010000392.1 GCA_014379705.1 Gemmatimonadaceae bacterium | reverse complement strand
TGACGGCGGGCGGGAACGACACGGGGCACGCTGCTTCCGCAGGTGTGACGGCGGGTGGGAACGACACGGGGCACGCTGCTTCCGCAGGTGTGACGGCGGGTGGGAACGACACGGGGCACGCTGCTTCCGCAGGTGCGACGGCGGGTGGGAACGACGCTGCGCACGCCGCGTCCGCTAATGCGACGAGCACGTGGGTACCACACGCGCGTGGCGCAGGACGCCTTGTATCGGCCGGACTCGCCACCGTGGTCGACCTCGCAACGTGGGAACCCGACTACGGCCGCCTCGCCGAGGCCCAGGTGAAGTGGGAGGCGGAGCACGGTCGGCCCCTGCATCCACCCGACTCCCCGACTACCCGACCACTCGACACCTATCGACCCCCCGACGCGCGGAGCGCCCCGTCATGAACGCCCCCGTTCCCGGCGCGACCGCCTGGGTCGTACGGCGGGCCGTGCCTAACGACTGCGAGGCGGTGGCCGCCGCGGAGAAGCTGTTGTTCTCCGACCCATGGTCGTCACGAGCCTTCGCCGATCTCGTGGATCGTCCGGGGGTTCACTTTCTCGTCGGCATGGTGGACGACACGGTGGCTGGATACGCCATCGCGTATTTCGCCGCCGACGAGGCGGAACTCGCCAACCTCGCCGTGGTGCCCGCCTGGCACCGTCACGGGGTGGGGCGCCGACTGCTCGACGCGGTCCTGGAGGCCGTGCACCGGGACGGGGCGGTCGAGATCTGGCTCGAGGTCCGGGAATCCAACGCCGCGGCCCGCGCCCTCTACGATCGCGCGGGCTTCACCGAGGTCGGACTGCGCCGGCGGTACTACGATCGGCCGGTCGAAGACGCTATTGTGATGCGCCGGGCGACGGCTCTGCGATGATTTGGTTCAACCTGCGGGAATTCGGTGGCGTCGCACGGACGCTGCCTGCATACTCTGCCCAGCGAGTCAATCACACTCGCACGGAGGAAACGTGGCCAGAAGCTTGAACAAGGTGACTTTGATCGGGAACGTCGGCAAAGACCCCGAGGTGCGCTCCACCTCCAGCGGCGGTCGGGTTGCCGACTTCTCCCTCGCGACGTCGCGCTCGTGGAACGACGCCGGTGGGGCCGGAGGAAAGCAGGAGAAGACCGAGTGGCACCGCTGCATCGCCTGGAACGGCCGCAATGGCCAGGGGATGGGGCTCGCCGACATCGTGGACAAGTACGTCAAGAAGGGCGACAAGCTCTTCGTCGAAGGAAGCATCGAGTATCGCCAGTGGACGGACAAGGAAGGCCAGACGCGCTACACGACCGAGATCCGCGTGCGCGAACTGATCCTCCTCTCCCCGCGTGGTGACGGGGGTGGTGGCGACTTCGAGGGCGGTGCGAGCCGTCGCGCGTCGGCGCCGGACCGCGGGCGCCAGCCGGCTCCCGCCGGGGGCAACGATGAGTTCGAAGATTTCCCGAGGGCGCTCGAAGACACGGACGACGACCTGCCGTTCTGAGCGGGGGCCCCAGCGCTCCCGGGAGTCGCGCGGGCTCCTTGCAGGGAGCCGCCGCGATCGCTACGCGGTGTGAGGCGGAGCCCAGTTCCGGGTTCCGCCTCTCGCCGTTCGCTCCCGATGGACACCCGGTCCGTTAGATTGCGCGCGATTCCTTCGCGTGGACACGTTCGCGGCCCTGGGGCCGCGCGTCGCTGCGCGTCCTTCGCTCGCATCGACCCACATCGCGCATGCCCGTGACCGCCCGGATCGGCCTTATGCATTCTCGTGACCGGAGGGCTGCGTGAGCAAGCGCGCCCTCATCACCGGCGGGGCCGGCTTCATCGGCTCCCACGTCGCCGAACGCTTCCTCGACGCCGGGTACGCGGTCGAGATCATCGACAATCTCTCGTCAGGCAAGCGGGTCAACCTGCCGGCCGCAGCGACCTTCCACGAACTCGACATCACGTCAGCCGACGCGGCGCGCGTGATCCACGAAGGTGGCTTCGATGCCATCTGCCACCTCGCGGCCCAGATCGACGTGCGAAAGAGCGTGGCCGATCCGGCGTACGATGCGGGCGTGAACATCGGGGGTTCGCTCAACCTGCTCGAGGCCGTGCGCGCCTCGGGGCGGAAGACGAGGTTCGTCTTCTCCTCGACCGGTGGGGCGATCTACGGTGACTTCGTGCCGCTGCCGAGCTTCGAGAGCATGCCGAAAGACCCCGAGTCGCCCTATGGCATCGCGAAGCTCTCGGTCGAGTACTACATGGGCTACTTCGCCCGCGTGCATGGCCTCGACACGGTCGCGCTGCGCTACTCCAACGTGTATGGCCCGCGACAGGATCCGCATGGCGAGGCCGGCGTCGTCGCCATCTTCTGCAAGCGCATCCGCGACGGGGAGGCACTCACCGTGTTCGGCGAGGGCGGGCAGACGCGGGACTACGTGTACGCGGGCGACGTAGCGCACGCCAACTTCCTCGCCGCCGAGGTGCCCTTGCCGAAGATGGCACAGGTCGACACCAAGAGCTTCAACATCGGCACCGGCATCGAGACCACCGTGATCCAGCTTTCCGAGATCATCGGGCAGGCGGCGGGGAAGCCCGTGAAGGTGAACACGTCTCCCGCACGCCCAGGCGAGGTGCAGCGCTCCTCGGTGGACATCTCGAAGGCACGCGACGTGTTGGGGTGGACGCCGCAGGTGGCGCTCACGGATGGCCTCAAGGCGACGTACGACTTCTTCGCAGGACAGAAGTAGGTGGTGGGCGCGCTGGCTCCCGTCGCGCAGGCGCAAGCCGCCCTCCCGACGAACGCGTGGGAGTTGATCACGACGGCGGACATCGTCACGCAGATTGTGCTGGCGCTGTTGCTGGTGCTCTCCGTGATCAGCTGGTCCATCATGGCCGCAAAGTGGCGCGAGTTCCGCCGCTTTCGTTCGAGCACCAGGGAGTTCCTTCATGCGTTCGAGCGCGCGCGATCGATGAACGAAGTGGCGCTCGCCACGCGCAAGTCGAGCGGGGCGTTCGTGCGCATCTTCGAACGCGCCGAGACGTTCCTGACCGAGACCCCGCCGGCGATGGCTGCGACACCGGATCGCTCGGCGCGTTTCAGCGCGTCACAGGTCGAGGCGCTGCGCCTGGTGCTCGATTCGCAGACCAACGCCGAGCGTGACGCGATGTCGCGCCTCATTCCGTCACTGGCGATGATCGGCTCCGCCAGTCCGCTGATCGGGTTGCTCGGCACCGTGCTTGGCATCATCCAGTCCTTCATCGGGCTCTCGACGACGGGCACGGCGTCGGTCGCGGCGGTGGCCCCTGGCGTCGCGGCGGCGCTGACGGCCACTGCGATGGCCCTCGCGGTGGCCATTCCCGCGGTGTTCGGCTACAACATCTTCGCCAATCGCGTGAACCGGATCGAGGGCGAACTCGAGGGATTCGGCTCGGAACTCATCGCGCTGCTCGTGCGCGACGGTCGGATCTAACGGGATGAGCCGTCGCCGTCGGGAGCGCACGCCGCTCAACGCCGAGATCAACGTGGTGAGCCTCATCGACGTGATGATGCTCCTGCTGGTGATTTTCATGATCACTGCCCCGATGATGCAGGGCGGGATCGAGGTGAAGCTGCCGCGGGGCGAAGCGCGTCCGCTGGAGGCGAAGAACGACCTCGTGGTCACGGTGATGTCGGCCAACCAGGTCGCGGTAGGCAACACGCGCATGTCGATGGCCGAATTTCGCGCCGCATTCGCGGCCCTGGCGGAACAGAAGGCGAAGCAGGGGGTGTATCTCCGCGGGGATGCCAGCGTGCCGTACGGCGAGGTCGTGAAGGTGCTCGACATCATGAGGCGCGCGGGTGCCGCGAACGTGGGCCTCGTCGTCCAGCCACCGGAGCGGCAATAGCGCGTTGGTCTCTCCCGGCGTGGCTGGATCGGTCGGTTATCCACACGCCGTGCTTCACGTCTGTCGCGATCGCCTGACTCACGCCGAAGCACGATTCCCGAATCCCGAATCACGCACTGAATGACCCAGGTTGCCCTTCGTCCACAGCGCCCAAGGATGGCCGGTTCGCTGGCCCTCTCTGCGCTGCTGCATGGGAGCCTGGTGGTCGGGGTGGTCTGGATGGCGCGGGGGGAACACGGGGTGCTCGCGCCGGTCTACAAGGTCGACCTGGTGGCGGCGCCGCCGGGGCCACGGAGCGTGGGGCAGGTGCAGACGCCCGAGGCGCCCACGCCACCGGCCAACGCTCCGGTACCGAAGAGTGCGGTGACGGAGCCTGACGAGAAGGTCCCGGTGAAGGCCCCGCCGCCACGGCGTCCAGCCCCAAAAGCGGCAACGCAGGTACCTAACGCGACGAGTGCGAAGGCCAACGCGCCGGCGCCGAAGGCCGGTGGGGGCACGACGGGCGGGCAGGGGGCCGACGTGGCGAACATCCAGAGTCCGGGGATCGCGTTTCCGTTCCCGGCCTACCTGAACAACATCGCCAACCAGATCATCCTCAACTTCGACAAGGCGAACCTGCCAGCGCTCACCTGCGACGTCTATTTCGTCATCGGTCGCGATGGGTCGGTCAGCGGCATCGAGGTCCGCAAGCGGTCGGGCTCGACGCTGTTCGACATCGAGGCGCGCGGTGCGGTGGAGGCGGCGGGGCGCTCGAAGGGCTTCGGACCGCTCCCCGACGGTTTCAGCAATGACATCCTCCCGGTTATTTTCACGTTCACCCCACAGATGATTCGCCGATGACCTGGTCTCGCCGCGGCGCGCTCCCCGCGTTGGTGCTCGTGTTCGGCGCCCTCACGGTCGCGCCTAACGCCGCGACGGCGCAGGACACGACGTGGAAGGAAGGGGTGCGCATCACCGGGATCTACACGCCGGGCACGCGTCCCGGGATCCTCGTCATGCCGGTGACCGGGTCGCAGGGCGATTCGTTGCGCGCGATCTTCCAGCGGGACTTCGAGCACGGCGGTCGCATGAACGTGATCGCGCTCCCCGTGGAGTCCGTGCCGCCGCCCGCGCCCACCGGGGGCCTCAACTATTCGCTGTTTGCCGCCCTCAAGGCCAACGTTGTGCTGCAGGTCTCGCCGACGTCGTTCGGCGTGCACATCATCATCCACGATGTCGGGCGTGGCGCGGTCGCGCGCGCGGCCTCGTTCCCGCTGCCTTCGCCGGCCCTGAGTCCGGAGTGGCGCCTCGCGCTGCACGGCATCGCCGACGGCATCGAGCAGCAGATCACCGGCGTGCGCGGCATATCGGCCACGCGCATCCTGTATTCGAGCGCCGGGCGCGTGTGGCAGGTCGACAGCGACGGCGCCGGGGCGATCGCGCTCACCGGCGATGTGCGTGCGATGTCGCCCGCCTGGAACCCCAAAGGCACGCACATCGCCTACACGACGCTTCCGAACTCCGGCGCGCAGATCGTCATCCGGGAGAGCGGTGGAGCCATTCGCTCGCTTGCCGCGACGCCGGGCGGCCCCAACTACGGACCGACGTTCTCCCCGGACGGCAGCGTGATGGTGTACGCGCACTCGACGGAGAACGGCACCGAGCTCTGGTCGGTCAACGCGTTCAGCATGGACGCGCCGCGTCGCATCACGGTCGGACGCGGGAGTGACGCCATGTCACCGACGTTCAGTCCCGACGGCCGGCGCATCGCGTTTACCACGAATCGCGCGGGTCCCGTCCAGATCTACACGTCCGATGCCGATGGGACCAACGCCGAGCGCCTGATCGACTTCAACTATGGCGACCAGTCGTACCGCTCGGACCCCGATTGGTCCCCCGACGGTCGCCTCATCGCGTTCGCGAGCCAGATCGCCGGCAACTTCCAGATCATGACGGTCAACGTCCGTGACAAGACCGTGCGCAGCTACACGAGCTCCGGGGTCAACGAGAATCCCTCGTTCGCCCCCGACAGCCGCCACATCGTGTTCACGTCGAACCGCTCCGGCACGCGCCAGCTGTGGATCGTCGACGTCGAGACCGGTGACCTTCGCCAGTTGACCCACGCGACGGGCGGGGCCCGCCACGCCGCCTGGTCCCCGTCGCTCAGTGCACGTTAGGCATCGCCCCCACACCCCTCCACTCGTACCCGCCCCGGCAATGCGCCATTCCACTCGCCTCCTCACCCTCTCCGTCCTCGGTCTCTCGATGCTCGCGGCCTGCAAGAAGAAGCAGCCCGAGACCGCGCCTACCCCGACCCAGGGCGGCCCTGCGCCCACCGA
>JACMLI010000004.1 GCA_014379705.1 Gemmatimonadaceae bacterium | reverse complement strand
TGCGCAGGCCGTCGCGCGTGAGCGCCGGCAACTGCAGCACGACGATCCCCGCGACGATGACGACGATGGCGAGCGCCGACGTGACCGTGAGGCGCTCGCCAAGGAAGATCCAGCCAAAGGCCGGCAGCATCGCAAGCGCCGCGCCCCGGGCGATCGGATAGACGAACGAGAGGTCCCCGTGACGGTACGCCGCTGCAAGGGACATGTAGTTCGCCAGCACCCCGGTGGACGCCACGCCCACGAGCAACACCACCACGCCGGCGGGAGGCAGCGTGCGTGCCGCGAAGTAGACAAAGAGCGGGGCAAAGAGCACGGCCTCGACGAGCTTGGACTGCGCCAGCGCCACCTGGCTGCCCCCCGCGCGCTTGAGCAGGAAGTTCCACGCCGCGTGCATCCCCGCCGAGGCGAGGACGAGGAGCGCAGACTGGCCGGAGAGCGCTATGGACCGGTGCGCACGAAGCGCACGCGTCGCACCCGCCCCGCGAAGACCTGATATTCGGTCACCCGCCCGCTGGCATCCCGCACGAAGCGCAGGGTCGCGTTCCCCGTGGTGAAGCCATCGGGATAGAGGGACGTGAGGCGCTGGTCGGGGCCAGGAGGATAGCGCAGGGAAAGCTGGTTGTCGACGACCCTGACCTCGTACTGCACGCCGAGTTCGGGGCTGCGGTACGTGCCAGCGTAGCTCGCGAGGTCGAGCGTCATCGCGTTAGGCGCGGTGAGTTCGGTAGAGGTGGAACTCACGCCGTCAGTGTCGGTGACCTTCACCTGCCGCTGTCCCGGGGTACCTGAGAACTCGAACGTCGCGCCGTTGTCCAGCCGCCATGTGTTTCCCACTTTCCTGGCCACGCCGGCACCTGCGCCAGAGCGGACGCCGAGACCGTCCGCGCGTGCCATGATGTCGGTGAGTTCGTCGGTCTCCACGTCGCGGTATCGGCCAACGAGTGCGCGCAGGCTGGCGCTGTCCACGCGCTCCCGTGCGATCGCGGGTGCCCTTCCTCCAGCCATCAGCAGCGCGGCAACCTGCTGCAGCGCCTGGCCGGGGTTCGCGTCCGTCACGTTGCAGAAGACGGCGATGGACACGCTGTCGTCGGGAAAGCGCGCCAGGAACGTTTGATAACCGGCGGTCGAGCCGCTGTGCGAAATCATGCGATGACCCTGCCAGGTGCTATGCGACAGCCCGAGGGCGTACGCGATCGTTTGTCCACCCGTGAGCCGTTGCCGCATCTCGAGCAGGGCCACAAGGGGGCGCCCTCCCGTGATCGTGCCGTTCGCCAGTCCCTCGTTCCAGGTCAACATATCGCCGATCGTTCCCAGCAGGCCGCCATTGCCATAGACGTTCGTGAAGGGCATGAGCTGCGCGTAGCTGCCGTCACGCCGATGCTCGTACGCCGTCGCGCGATCGGGCACGACGCGCTGGTAGTCGTCGCGCCACTCGGTTTTCGTCATGCCCATCGGCTTGAAGAACCGCTCCTTCGAGAACTTCGCGAGCGACTGTCCGCTCGCCTTCTCCACGATCATGGCGGCGAGCGCGTAGCCGGTGTTGCTGTAGAGGTACTGGCTGCCCACCGGGAAGTTGAGGTCCTGCTGGCGGCTCACGAAGTGCAGGATAAGGGGCAGGGTGTGGACCTGCGTCGTCGGCGAGCTTCCGATGAGCCCGAGCAATCCCCACTGGTCGCGGAGCCCGCTGGTGTGCGTGAGCAGGTGCCGGATCGTGATCACCTGCCCCCCGAACGACGGCACCTCGGGGAGCCATTTCCGTACGTCGTCGTCGAGGGAGAGCTTGCCCTCGAGCTGCAGGAGGGCGAGGGCGGCGGCGGTGAACTGCTTGGCGACCGATCCCGACTCGAGCACCGACGCCGCGCCTAACGGGACGCGATACTCGAGGTTCGCCATGCCGTACCCCTTGTTGACGAGCACCTTGCCGGCCCGCGACGCCCCGACGGCGCACCCGGGCGTCGAGCTGGTAAAGCGCGAAAAGATGCTGTCGACCCGTGGGGCCAGGTCAGGACCCTGGGCACGAATGGCCGCCACGGGGGCGGCAGCGAGGGCGAACCCGGCAACGAGGCGTCGCATGAGCTGGGGGAAGGGAAGGAGGGAGGATACGCGTCCGGCAGACCGAACGGAAAGGCCAGCCCTCTTCCACCGGAGGGCCTCTCACGCGCATTCTCTGTCTCCAGCTGCCGTACGCTACGCTCCCCGCCGCCGGTCCCATGCGACTCGTCACACCGTCCCTCATCCTGCTGTCGCTTGCGACGACCGCCGTCGCCAGCGCGCAGGGCACGCCCCTCGCGCCGACGGTGTCCTGGTTCGACCTCGGCAAGTCACCGTTGGAACTGCGGGGGAGTGCGCGTCCGGGGACGTACCTCGCGTCCGTCGGGCGACGCAGCATCGCCATGGGCACGGAAGATGGCCGCCTCGAGCTCTGGTCGTGGCCAATCAAGTGGCTCCACGACTTCCAGCTCGACTTCAAGGTCCCGAAGTACAACGACCCGATCCGCGGTCGCGACGTCGCACGCTCGGTGATCGTGCGGCCGGAGGGCGTGACGATCGAGTACTCGTACGAGACGTTCACGGTGCGACAGTTGATCTTTGCAGCGCTCGACCAGCCTGCGGTGATCATGCTCCTCGAAGTCGACGCGATCCGGCCGATGGAGATCATCGCGTCCTTCCGCCCCGACATCCACTTCGCATGGCCGGCCTCGCTCGGCGGGCAATACGTGGCGTGGAATCCGCCGGCCAAGGCGTTCGTGTTCAGCGAGAGCCGGCGGCAGGTGAACGCGTTCCTCGGGTCGCCGGCGGTGACGCGGGCGTCCGACGTGCCGGCCCACCAGCTCGCCGCGGCCGCGCCGCAGTTCACGATTGCGGTGGGGAACGAGAAGGAGCGCTACACCGAACCCCGGCTCGGCGAACCTCCCGGCGGCAACGTCAACATCCACCAGGCGTACATCCCGATCGTCCTGGCCGGCGGTGAGATGCCGCGCGATTCCGCGCGGGCCCTGTACGACCGGCTGCTGCGCCCGAACGCGGCACAGGCTGAATGGATGAAGCGCGTGGCACACTACGAGGCCCTGCGTGCGGGCACCATGCGCGTGACCACGCCGAGCCCGTTGCTCAACCGCGCGTTCGAGTGGGCCAAGGTGAACCTCGACGAGTCGATGGTTTGCAATCCCGACTTAGGGTGCGGCTTGGTCGCGGGGTACGGCCTTTCGGGCGCGGCGAGTGACCGCCCCGGCTTCGGGTGGTTTTTCGGTGGCGATGCGAGCATCAACTCCTTCGCGATGAGTCCCGCCGGCCAGCGTGACCTGGTGCGCGACGGCGTGTTCCGCTTCTTCGCGAAGTACCAGCGTGCCGACGGCAAGATCACGCACGAGATCTCGCAGGGGGCCGCCAAGATCGACTGGTTCGGGGCGTATCCGTACGCGTTCTACCATGGCGACACGACGCCCTTCTGGGTGCTTGCCTTCGGCGAATACTGGAAGCAAACCGCCGACACCGCGCTCGTGCGCGAGTTGTGGCCCCAACTGCGAAAGGCCTATGAGTGGTCGCGCAAGGCGGACTCGGATGGCGATGGCCTCATGGAGAACACCATCGCGGGCGCCGGGGCGCTCGAGGTGGGGGACCTGCAGGAGGGCATCGTCTCCGACGTCTATTTGAGTGGCGTGTGGGTCGCGGCGCTCGACCGCTTCGCGCGGATGGCCGAGGCGATGAGGGAGCCACAGCTCGCCGTGCAGGCGCGCGACATCCGACGGCGCGCCCTGGCGACGCTCGAGCAGAAACTGTGGATGCCGCAGCAGGGTCAGTACGCATTCGCCCTCCTCGAAGGCGGGAAGGTGAACGAGAACCTCACGTCATGGCCGGCTACGGCTATGTCCTTCGACCTATTGGATGCGAAGCGCGGCGCCGAGATGGCCGCTCGACTCGCCGGCGCCGAGATCATGACCGACTGGGGTGCGCGTCCGCTTTCGGCGCGCAGCCGGCTGTTCGATCCGTTGCACTACAACAACGGGGCGGTGTGGCCCTTCGTCACGGGGTGGGTCGCGCTCGCGCAGTATCGCTACCACAATGCGCACGCCGGGCGCTTTGCCCTCGAGGCCATCGCGCGCACCGGGTTCGACGAGGCGCACGGCCGGAACCCGGAGGTCATCAGCGGACGCGTGTACAAGCCGCTCGATACGTCCGTCCCGCACCAGTTCTTCGCCACGTCGATGGTGATCACGCCGCTGGTCCGCGGACTGCTCGGGCTCGAGGTGGATGCGCCCGCCGGGCGCCTGACGATTGCTCCCCGCCTCCCAGCGGAATGGGATTCGGTGCGGGTGGACGACCTCGCGATCGGAAGCGACCGCGTGTCGTTCACCGTGAAGCGGCGGGACCGGACCCTCACGGCCGAGGTGTGGCGCACCACGGGGGATGCCGCGCGTCCGATCGACGTGACGTTCGCCCCCGCGCTCCCGTTAGGCGCCGACGGCGTGACGATGATGGTGCCGGGGGAACCGGT
>JACMLI010000391.1 GCA_014379705.1 Gemmatimonadaceae bacterium | reverse complement strand
CGTGGGGAGCTGGTGGCGATCCCTACCGAGACGGTGTACGGCCTTGCCGCGAACGCCCTCGACCCCGCGGCGGTGCGACGCATCTACGCCGCCAAGGAGCGGCCGTCGTTCAATCCGCTCATCGTGCACATCGCCGACGCGTCGGAGCTCCCGACGGTCGCGCGCCACATCCCCCCGATCGCGCACGAACTCGCGCGTCTATTCTGGCCTGGACCCTTGACCCTCGTGCTGCAGCGGCAGCCGATCATCTCCGACCTCGTCACCGCCGCCCTCGACACGGTGGGCGTCCGCATCCCTGCCTCGGAGGTCACGCGGGCGGTGATCCGAGCCGCGGGTGTTCCGCTCGCGGCACCGAGTGCCAACCTCTTCACGCGGGTCTCCCCCACCCTCGCCTCCCACGTGGCGCGCCATCTCGGCGACCGGGTCGCCCTGATCCTCGACGCGGGGCCGGCGCGGGTGGGCATCGAGTCGACCGTGCTGGACCTCACGGTCATCCCGCCACGCCTCCTGCGACCCGGGGGAATCGACCGAGCCCTCCTCGAGTCCGTGGTGGGACCCATCGCGATGGCGAGCGACCCAACCGGGGAGCATCCCCGACCCTCCCCCGGGATGGTGGAGCGCCATTACGCCCCACACACGTCGATCATCCTCTTCGCGCCGGTCGACCTCTCGGCCATCCTGGCACAGGCCGCCGACCTGCGTTCGCAGGGCAAGCTCGTCGAAGTCGTGCTGCGCGAGGGCGTCGTCCCGAACGCCACGAACGTTCGCAGCATGCCGCTCGAGCCCGACGCATATGCGCGCGCGCTGTATGGGATGCTGCACGACATTGAGCAGGAGGCGACCGACGTGGCCTTCGTCGAGGAACTCCCCAAGGAGGCGGCCTGGGACGCCGTCAGGGATCGCCTGAGGCGGGCCGCCACGGCCCGGTGACTGTTACATGCTGGAGGTCCATCGTGGAACGTGTTCCTGGTCCTGCTGCGTTTGATTGACGCAGCCTTCTATCTTCCAGCATGGCCTGGCTCAACTATCACCACCTGCTCTACTTCTGGACCGTCGCACGGACCGGCAGCGTTACGAAGGCGTGCCAGGAACTGCACCTCACACAGCCAGCCGTGAGCGCGCAGATCCGAATGCTCGAGCGTTCACTCGGCGAGAAGCTCTTCGTGAAGCGCGGACGCAACCTCGCGCTGACGGACGTCGGCCGGCTCGTGTATCGCTATGCCGACGAGATCTTCGTGCTGGGCCGTGAGATGCAGGAGACGCTCGCTGGGCGCACCGTGGGTCGTCCGCAGCGGCTGGTCGTCGGCGTTGCCGACCAGGTGCACAAGATCGCCGTCTTCCGGTTGTTGGAGCCCGCCATGCGGGGCACGGAGCAGGTGAACCTGATAATCAAGGAAGACAAGCTCGATCGCCTGCTCGCCGACCTCGCGCTGCACAGCCTCGACCTGGTGATTTCCGATGCACCGGTCGGCACGGGCACGCACGTGAAGGCATTCAACCACCTGCTGGGCGAGACCGACGTCACGATCTTCGGAGCCCCGGCCCTGGCCACCCAGTACCGCAAGCGCTTTCCCAAGTCACTCGATGGCGCGCCGTTCATCCTGCCGACCGACGGCACGCAATTGCATCGGTCGATGATGACGTGGTTCGACAGCCAGGGGATCAAGCCGAACGTCGTCGCCGAGATCGAGGACAGCTCGGTGCTCAAGATCTTCGGGCAGGGAGGCATCGGCTTGTTTCCGGGGCCCACCGCGCTCGAGGTGGATATCGTGAGCAACTACCAGGTGAAGCCGGTCGGACGCCTGGAGGGAGTGCGCGAGCGCTTCTACGCGATTTCAGTGGAGCGCCGCATTACGCATCCGATCGTGAAGCAGATCACCACGGCCGCACAGGATGACCTCTTTGGCTAGCTCCTGACTGCCAGCTGCTAACTGCAGATGGCAGATGGCAGAAAAGTGTTCAGCATTCACCTGCTGTGGCCTGGCAACCGGAAGGCTGTGGTGAGCGTGGTCATGATGGTGTGATTGCGTTCGACCTGGCGCCCGCTCGGGCGCAACACGAGGTGGTCCATGTATCCGACCTCGAGGCGCACGTCGCTCGTCAGGCGGCGGCCCACGGTGAGTTGCGTGCGGTTCTGGTCGAAGACGTTCTGGTTGATGTTCGCCCCGAAGTTCAGCATGACCTCGTTCGCGACGTTGACGAACCATTCCCGGGGTTCGAGCGTGGTCCCCTGTAACGGAACCGTCGCGCGCGCGAGGTAGCGCAGTCGACTGGTGCGTACCCAGTTCTGCACTGCGGTGTCGCCGCCGACCACGGCGACGCGACCATTCCAGCGTTGCTCGAAGCGATAGCGATGCGTGAACTGCACGCGACCGGCACGGTGCAGGAGCTGGAGTTGCTCGAAGATGCGATGCTCAGGGGTTCGAAAGGCGATGGGGAGCTTTCCGTATGGCCGCGTATCGCTCCCCGCGTAGCCCACGGCAACGCGGACATTGGCGCCAAGGTTCCGTCGCAGCGAGGCGCGCCAGAGGAACTGCCCTTGCTCGTCGACCGGGCCGCTACGACGCAGCGACGCGTCGAAGTCGATGGACCATTTCGGGTCGATTTCGATGTCGCCGAACCAGGAGAACCAGGCGTTGACGTTCTCGAATGTTTCGCGCTGGGCGTTGGCCGCACTCGCCAGAAGCGTGAGGGCCGCGGCGAGGATCAGGTGACGGAGCATTCCTCTAAGGTCGCATCCGGGCCGGAAGCGTCAAAGGCCCCGAACTGTGGATTCACACCCAACTCGCAATTCCGGTTTCAGGCGCACAGGTTCACGGCATGCGCCTTCTCCCCGTTTCCCCGACGCGGCCCCCGAAGCTTGCGGACCGGGATGCCAAGCCTCCCCGTGACCTCCCTCGTGGCGACGAACTCAAGGCCTTGCTGGCCGACGAGCTCGCGCGACTCGAGGCGTTGCAGGCCGTGTTCTACGCCGATGGGCGGCGCGCGTTGCTCGTGGTGCTGCAAGGGCGTGACGCGTCAGGGAAGGACGGGACCATCCGCACCGTGTTTGGCGCCTGCAACCCGCAGGGCTGCCACATCACGAACTTCAAGACCCCGTCGCACCTCGAACTCTCGCACGATTACCTGTGGCGGGTGCACCAAGCGGTGCCGGCGCGCGGGATGATCGGGATCTTCAATCGCTCGCATTACGAAGACGTGCTCGTCGTGCGGGTACGCGAACTCGTGCCGCGCGCGACGTGGTCCGCGCGCTATCGCCAGATCAACGACATCGAGCGACACCTCAGCGAGAACGGGGTCGT
>JACMLI010000390.1 GCA_014379705.1 Gemmatimonadaceae bacterium | reverse complement strand
CTCGTGCTGCTCGTGCTGCGCGTGCTGCTCGTGCTTCTCGTGCTTCTCGTGCTTCTCGTGCTTCTCGTGCTTCTCGTGCTTCCCGTGCTTCCCGTGCTTCCCGTGCTTCCCGTGCTTCCCGTGCTCCCCACGCTCCCCATGCTTCCCATGCTTCCCATACGTCTCACGCTTCGCATGCTTCTGTTCCTGCCGCCCCCGCCCCACATTGAAGCTCCCCCCTTCCGCAGCACCAGGACACCATGACGTCCCGTCGAGACTTTTCCCGCGCCTCACTCGCCGCCCTTGGCGCCGCCGCGTTAGGCTCGTGGCGCCCGCTTCCGGCGCCGTTCGCCGATGCACGCGTGAATGGCGCGCGCCTCAACGCGCACCTCAAGGAACTCTCGAAGTTCGGCGCCAACCCGCAGGGTGGGGTCAGCCGGACCGCATACAGCGAATTCGACAAGCAGGGGCGTGAATACGTGACCGGGCTCCTTCGTGCCGCGAAGCTCGAGGTGCGTGTCGACACCGCCGGCAACATCTTCGGTCGGCGCGCCGGGTCGAACCCCGCCCTCAAGCCGATCTGGTTCGGCTCGCACATCGATTCGGTCCCCGAGGGAGGCAACTACGACGGGACCGTCGGCTCCCTCTCGTCGATCGAGGTCGCGCAGTCCCTCGCCGAGCAGAACATTACGACGAAGCACCCGTTCGAGGTCGTCATCTTCCAGAACGAGGAAGGGGGCACCGTGGGGAGCCGTGCGCTCCTGGGAGAGGTCAAGCCGTCGGACCTCGCCCTCGTGGCACGTAGCGGTAAGACGATCGGCGATGGCATCGCCTTCATAGGCGGTACCGTGGCCCGGCTCGCCGAGTCACGCCGCGCAAAGGGCGACATCGCAGCATACATCGAGCTGCACATCGAACAGGGGGGCACACTCGAGAAGGAGAAGAAGAACATCGGCGTCGTCGAGGGGATCGTGGGGATCGGCTGGTGGGACGTGACCATCGAAGGGTTCTCGAACCACGCGGGCACAACGGCAATGAATGAGCGACGCGACTCGATGCTCGCGTTCGCGCGCTTCGCCGACATGGTGAATCGCGTCGTGACGAGTGAACCCGGGCGGCAGGTGGGCACCGTCGGTCGCGTGCAGGCCTTCCCGGGGGCGCCGAACGTGATTCCCGGCCGCGTCCTCTGCTCCCTGGAACTGCGCGACCTCGACAATGCGAAAATCGCCCGCCTCTACGATAGAGTCCGGGCCGAGGCGGCGAAGATCGGCCAGGCGACGGGGACGACGTTCAGCTACAAGTCGACACACGCATCGGCGTCCGCCCTCACCGATCCGCGCCTGCAGAAAGTGATCGAGGCGAAGGCAAAGGAGATGGGCCTGAGCACGCGCTACCTGCCGAGTGGCGCCGGGCACGATGCGCAGCACATGGCCATGCTGTGCCCGTCGGCGATGATCTTCGTACCGAGTGCCAAGGGCATCTCGCACGCGCCCACGGAGTACAGCTCACCCGAGGACATCGTGAACGGGGCCAACGTGCTGATGCAGACGGTGCTCACCATCGACGCAACGATGTAGTTCGGGCGGATGGCGATGGCCGATGACAGATGGTAGACGGCAGAAAAATGACCTGGCAGTGGATGACGATCGCGACGTGGATGCGGGGCGACCGGACCGGCTGTGGCCGCAGAACTGGTAGGGAAGGGCTCGCGCGACTCGGCGGGGGGATGAACGTCGGGAGGGTCACCGCCGTACATTGGTGACGGCTGCACCGACCAGTGGCCGCCTCACCCTGTGCCGAGACTCATGTTCCGTTCCGGTTGCCTGCTGCTGTTTTCCGTGTTTGCTGCCACCGGTCTTGCCGCCCAGGCCACGCCGGCGGCACTCCAACTGCCAAGTGCATCCTCGGCCACGCGCGGCAACGCGATCCGCGCCTCGAAGGCCCCTGTCGTGGATGGTCGCGACGATGACGAGGTGTGGCGCCTGGCGCCGGTCATGGACCAGTTCCGCCAGTTCGCGCCCGCCGAGGACTCCGATCCGAGCTTTCGCACCGAGGCGCGGGCGGCGTACGACGAACGTTTCCTCTACATCGTTGTGCGCGCGTTCGATCCACACCCCGACAGCATCCTGAGCCTGCTGTCGCGTCGCGACGTTCGCACGAACTCCGACCAGATCAAGGTCCTCATCGACGGCTATCAGGATCGGCGGAACGGCATCCAGCTGATGCTCAATCCTGCCGGCGTTAAGCGGGACGCGTCGATCTACAGTGATGTCGTGGAGGACGTGACATGGGACGGCATCTGGGATGGGGCGGCGCGTGTAGACTCCGCGGGCTGGGTCGCGGAGTTTGCCATCCCCTTCGGGCAGCTGCGCTTCAAGCCCGGGCAGACGGCGTTCGGCTTCGGGGTGTGGCGCGACGTGGCGCGACTGAGCGAACGCGTGGCATGGCCGGCGTATCGCCAGTCGATCCAGACCCTGGCATCGCAGCTCGGGACGCTGGAGGGATTTGAGCAGATCCATCGCGGGAGTCGCCTCGAGCTCCTGCCGTACACGGTCACCAAGAACATCACGGAGGCGAGCACCACCGGGTGGAGGCACCCGCAGAAGGTGGCCGCTGGCCTCGACCTCAAGTTGGGGCTCGGCTCCAACCTCACGCTCGATGCGACGGTGAACCCGGACTTCGGCCAGGTGGAGGTGGATCCGGCCGTGCTCAACCTCACGGCGTTCGAGATTCGCTTCGAGGAGCGGCGTCCATTCTTCCAGGAGGGCGTCGGGTTGTTCCGGTGCGGCGGTCCGTGCGAGGGGGTGTTCTATACGCGCCGCATCGGGCGGGCGCCCCAGCTGCGCGGGGACGCGTCGGAGCCTAACGTGGCCACGATCCTTGGTGCCGGAAAGCTCACGGGGCGCCTCGGCCGGGGCATTTCGATCGGGCTTGTCGAGGCGGTGACGCGTCGCGAGGTGGGACTCAACGACCGGACCATCGAGCCGCGGACAAACTATCTCGTGCTGCGCGCCCTCAAGGAGGCGCGCCAGGGGCGTTCGGCGTTCGGGATCATGGGCACGGCGGTGAACCGCGACACCGACGCCGAGAGTGGCCGCTTCCTGCGTCGTGACTCGTACACCTTCGTCGCGCAGGGCTACCATCGCTTTGCCCGTGACGCATGGGAGGTCATGATGTACACCGGGCAGAACGTGGTGCATGGATCGCAGGAGGCGATCGCGCGCACGCAGCTGAACTCTGTGCACTACTACCAACGCCCCGACCACGAGGAGCGCTTCGACCCGACGCGCACCTCGTTGCGTGGCGGGGTGGTGGGCGGGAGCCTGACGAAGCTGCGGGGCTCGGTGCGCTACAGCAACTTCGTGCGCGCCGCGGGGCCGGGCCTCGAGCTCAATGACCTGGGCTTCGTGCCGCTGGTCAACGATCTCTCGGTCCGGCAGACGTTGTCATACCAGGCGCTGCGACCCCGCGCGTTCTATCGACGGACGTTCAACCAGCTCTCCACGGAGCAACACTGGACGACGGGCGGCCTCTCGGCCGGCTCGATCGTCTCGGCGCATGCGTCGGCCGAGTTCACGAACTTCTGGGGTGGCGCGATGACGTGGCGATTCTCGGACGTCGGACCGTCGCACTGCATCGCGTGCGCGCGCGGGGGACCGGCCGTGCGGCAATCGCTCAAGCAGGACGTGAGCTTCAACCTCAGCGGCGACTCGCGACGCGCGATCATTCCCAACCTCAACCTGGGCGTCTCGCGTGGGGACAAGGGGCACAGCCACGGATGGAACGCAAGCGGCGACGTGGAGATGCGCGTCGCGAGCCAGTTCTCGATGAGCGTCGGCCCGAGCTTCGACTCGCGCACTGACGACCAGCAGTGGATCACGAACGTCGGCGCCGTGCTGAGCGACACCACGCACTTCACGTTCGCGCGGTTGCACCAGCGGACGATGGCCATCACGACGCGCGCGAACTGGACTGTCTCTCCGAGCCTTTCCTTCCAGCTGTACGGCCAGCCCTTCGTGAGCACGGGGTCGTTCGAGGACTGGCGGGAGGTCGCGAACGCCCGCGCGCGCCGCTACGCGGATCGCTATCGGGCGTATGGCGGTGGCGCGGTGCCCGACGGCTTCAACGTCAAGCAGTTCAACTCCAACGCGGTGATGCGCTGGGAGTACCGTCCGGGCTCCGCGCTGTTCGTCGTTTGGCAGCAGGGGCGGCTGCAGGACGACCGCAATGCGGGCTCATTCGAGTTCGCGCGCGACTATCGCGACATCTTCCGGGCGCACCCGAACAACACGTTGCTGGTGAAGGTGTCGTACTGGATAAACCCCTGATGGGGGGGCGTACGGGGCGTACGGGGCGTATGGGGCGTATGGGGCGTCCCGGGGTGCGGGTGAGAACCGATCGTCATCCCGGACAAGCGAGCGAAAGCGAGTGCAGATCCGGGACCCAGAGTCGTTAGCGCTGTTGTGTATCACCAACGACACGGGGCACCGGCCTACGCCGGTGCGACGGAGTAGTTTCGGCCCGCACGCCCCACACGCCCCAGTCACATCCGCCACCCCAGCAAATTCCACGTGTTGAGCGACCAGAAGAAGACCAGCGCCACGACCACGGCGCCGGTGTGCCGCAGTCGCATCCAGAAGGTCCCGTCGCCCGTGCGCCACTGCGCCAGCGCCAGCCATGCCGCCCAGAGCGTGAGCAGGAGCGCGATCACGGGGAAGGCCAACGCCAGCTTGAGCAGCGAGGGCTCGTCGCCCAGCAGCGCGGACTGGTTCCCCGCCAACGAAGCGAAGAGGCCGAGGAAGACGACGATGCAGAGCGCGGCCAGCGTGAGGGCCAGCCGCCCGCGCGTCACGCTCGTCTCGAGGAGCGGGCGACCAGGCGCATTGCGGATGAAGAAGCGGATGACAGCGGTGAGGACGATGAGAACGAACATCGCGATCGCGCCGCCGAGGATGACCTGGTGCAGCGACGGCTTGAGCAGGGTCGGCATCTTGTCCATCACCATCATCGGCGTCGCATCCATGAAGGCGTGCGTGATCTCCCCGTTGTCGTCCGCCCGGAACGCCAGCGTCAATCCTCCCTCCACCTCGCGCCAGAGGAGCGAGTCGGTGCGCACGAAGCGCATGGCACCGAATGGCGTCCTGGCGAGGAGCGTTCCATCGGGCATCGCGGCGATGGGGATCGAGCCGGAGAGCGCTACGGCCTTCACCCAGGTGGTGAAGTTCATGCGATTGAACACGTATTCGCCCTCGTAGCGCTTGGCCCCTGTCTTGTCCGCCTCGCTCGGCTTCGTGGTGAAGGGCGCCTCGGGGTAGTAGTGATCGAGGAAGGCGTCGAGGAAGGGCAGGAAGGAAATCGCGCTGCCGGTGTTTGTGTTTGTCGACATGAAGACGCCGACCTTCTCGCTGGGGATGAGGGCGAGGGCGGAGTGGAACCACTGCGTGTCGCCGCCGTGGCCGATGAGGCGCAGGCCGTGTGACGACTGCTCGTAGAAGCCGTGGGCGAAGCCCGGGATCCGAGGGTCGTGGCCCTGAAGCCGCGAGTGCATGAGCGCTGCTTCCTTCTCGCCCAGGATGCGGCTGTCTCCGTAGGCACCGCCGTTCAAGTGCGCGATCATGAACTTCGCCATGTCGGTGGCCGACGCCCCCATGGAGCCCGCGGGGGCGGCGCCGGTCACCATCTCGAACTTGTGCGGGACAAATTCGCCATTCTTGAACTCGTAGCCCACCGACATGTCGTTGGCGAACTGCGCGGGGAGCGGCTGGCGCGTGGTGGTCTGCGTCATCCCCAGCGGCTGGAGGACGTGCTTCTCGACGTAGTCATCGAAGGTCTTCTCCCCGCCTTGCCGCTCGACGATGTAGCCGGCGAGCCCGGTGGCCCAGTTGGAGTACGACGAGAAGGTGAAGGGCGGGCGCACGCGCGCTGGCATGTGCGCCGGGAGCCACTTCGACATGGAGGAGACGTGTGCCGAGTCCTCGGTGAAGAGGTCGCGCGGATCTTCCTCGAGTCCCGGGGTGTGCGTGAGGATGTCGCGCAGCGTGATGGGCTGCGGGTACGTCGCCGGGATCTTGAAGTCGATGTAGTCGTTGACGTCCTTCGCCAGGTCGAGCTTCCCCTGTTCGTGCAGCTGCATCACCGAGGTCCAGGTGAACAGCTTGGTGATGGACCCGATGCGGAAGAGCGTCTTTGCCGGGTCGACGGGGACGCGCTTGGCCACGTCGGCCCAACCGTAGCCCTTGGCGAAGAGGACCTGCCCGTCCTTCACGACGGAGACCGTGACGCCCGCGATGTGCTTGTCGGCCATCCAGGCGGCGAGGAGCCCGTCGACAAAGGCTTCGACCTCCTTGGCGTCCCGGGGGCCGCGCGTGGGGGCGGTGGCGACGGGGGCTGTCCCGAGTGTAGCCTGTGCCGTGGGCGGGAGCTGCGCGCTGAGGGCGAGGTGGGGAGTCGCGAGGACCAATGCAGCGACGAGGGCGGACCGCACGACAACCTCCGGAATTGGCATTCGAAATTGTATACAAATGGACGAGGGGAACTACATAACCCGTGCGGCGAAGGTTTCGCCAGACGCCAGACCGGACGGGATGGACGGGGGTGGACGGGATAGACGGGATAGACGGATGACATCACGACACGGGGCACCGGCCTTCGCCGGTGCGACCAACCCACCGCCATCCTCTCGTGCACCCGTCCAGCGCCGTTACTCGTCCATCCCGTCCATCCCGTCTACCCGTCCACGCCGTCCGCCCTTGCCATCGCCGGCACTCGATCCTTCCACGGCCTGATCTCCTCGAGCTGCGCCGCCAATCGATAGAGCAACGCCTCGTCAGCGAACTTCCCGACGAACTGCACGCCGATCGGCAGGCCCTGCCCATTCCAGAAGAGCGGCACCGACATCGCCGGTTGGCCCGTCACGTTGAACAGGGGCGTGTAGGGAATCCAGTCGAAGATGTCGCTCGCGGCCTTCTCGATGGCGCCAATGGCCCGCAGCAGGCGACCCGCACGCAAGGCGCCCATCGCGGTGAGGAACGCGCGTTCGTGCGAGGGAGGCTGCAGCGCGCCGTGGAGGAACGGCGGGGCGGCGAGGGTTGGCGTCAGCAGGACGTCGATCGTCTCGAAGAGGCGACCGACGGGCCGGCAGGCACGTTGCAGGTCGCGATGTGACTGTGCGAAGACGCCGGCAGGGAGCGCACGGCCGATCACGGAGAGCGCCCAGGTGGTGTACTCCACCTCATCGCGACGCGGCGTGCGGGAGAGCAGGCGTTCGGCGTCGAGGAGGTCTGCGGCGACCTCACCGCAGATCATCACGACGAAGTCGCGATTGAACGCCACCTTGTCCACCGGCACCGTGACGTCAACGGTCTCGTGCCCCGCGGCCTCGAGGAGGCGGCGCGCATCCTCGACGGCGGCGATGCAGTCGGCATGCACCGAGTGGCCGAGCATCGGCGTGGTCGTGACCCCCACACGCAATCGGCCTGTAGTGCGCGACACCTCGGCGAGGAAGGGGCGTTCGGGAATGGGCGCCATGTACGGCGCGCCGGGGTCAGCACCGCCAATCGCATCGAGCGTCGCCGCGCTGTCACGCACGGTGCGCGTGATGACGTGCTCGATCGCCGCGCCGTTCCAGATTTCGCCCTGGTGCGGGCCCGTCGGGATGCGTCCGCGCGTGGGCTTGAGCGCGAACACGCCATTGCACGACGCCGGAATGCGCAGCGACCCGCCGCCATCGCCACCGCTGGCCATCGGCACCATGCGACTGCCAACGGCCGCACCGGAACCACCGCTCGAGCCACCCGTCGTTCGTGCCGGGTCCCAGGGATTGCGCGCGATACCGAGGTACTCCGACTCGCAGAAAGGCGAGAGCCCGAATTCCGGCGTGTTCGTCTTGCCGAGCACGAGGCATCCCGACGCGCGGTATCGCGTGACGACCTCGGTGTCGATGGGCGCGATGAATCCCTTGTAGAGGCGACTCCCGTTCGTGATCGGCTCGCCGGCGTACCACCCGAGGAGGTCCTTGAGAAGGAAGGGAACGCCGGCGAATACGCCCGTCCCTGGCGACGCATCGGCGGCGGCGCGGGCGGCGTCGTCCATGCGATGCACGACCGCGTTGAGGGCCGGATTCAGCCGCTCGATCCGGCCAAGGGCGACGTCGACCAGCTCACGGGGCGTCACCTGCCGGTTGCGGACGAGTTCAGCCAGCCCGATGGCGTCATACGACAGGTATTCGTGCTCGTTCATTGAGTTCGGACGCGCGCGGTTGGATGCCGAGGTTCTGCTGGGGATGAAAGTACGGCTGGCGTCGGGCCTTGTTGATGGGCAATGTCGGGGGTCCGCGCGCCGCGCCGGCATCGTCCCCCAAGCTCGAGCCTCCATGCGTGTTCGAAACCTTCCCGCTGTCGTCCTGCTGCTCGTCCCGGGCGCCGCGATCCCTGCCCAGAACTCCGTCACCCAATGGCAGCCGGTCGCCGAGTTGCTGGTCCGGCAGTTCGGGCTGACGCGTGGTGAGCGCGTGCTCCTGGTGGGGGAAGCGGGGAAGGCGGACTCCCTCGTGCCCTACTTGCGTGCGGCCGTCGTGAAGGCCGGGGGCACCGACCTTGGGGTCGTGTCCGTGCGTGGTCCGTGGCCCGCCGAATGGGATACCGACTTCACGCAGAAGCTGCGGATCGCCGGTGCGTCAGACATGCCCGACCTGCTCGACGAGGTCGATCTCGGGGTCATGCTCCCCGGGGCGGTGCCGACCGATCCATTGTACGCTTCACTGCAGGAGAAGCTGCGTTCCGGCGAGGGGCGCACCGTGCACTTCCACTGGCTCGGGTCGTACCGACTGGACGGCACGGCGTTCGATCCAACGCCGGCGGTCGACGCGTGGTACCAGCGTGTGCTCCTCGAGACGGACTACGCGGCACTCGCGGAGCGGCAGCGGGCGTTCGAGGCAGCGATGCGAACGGGCGAGGTGCGCGTGACGACGCCGGCAGGCACCGATCTTCGATTCCGCATCGGCGATCGACCCGTGACGCGCCAGGACGGCGACGCATCTGCCGCGCGTGCGGCGCAGGCACGCAACCTGATCGATCGCGAGATCGAACTCCCCGCCGGCGCGATCCGCGTGGCGCCGGTGGAGGAATCGGTGGAGGGCACCATCGTCTTTCCTGCGGGGGACTGGGGCGGCGTGCGCGTGGAGGGGCTCCGGATGACGTTTGTGCGCGGGAAGGTCACGGCGTTCGACGCAACGACGGGACGAGACGGCGTGGAGCGCGAACTCGCCGCCGGCGGTGCCGCGGCCCGCTCGTTTCGCGAATTCGCCCTCGGCTTCAATCCGCTGCTGGCGATCCGCAGCGACGACGCGGGGCCCTGGATTCCATATTACGGTTACGGGAGCGGCATCGTGCGCTTGTCGTTAGGTGACAACACGGAGCTTGGGGGCGCGGTCGGCGGCGGCTACGTCCGCTGGAACTTCTTCACCGACGCCACGGTGACCATCGGCGGGAAGCCGTGGCCGACGGTTCCATGATGCGACGCCTCCTCGTCGCGGCGGTCGTGCACCTCGCCGTTGCCGCATCGTTGCCAGCGCAATCCGCGCGCCTTCGCCCGCGCGATGTGGACACGCTGCCGTCCAGGCCGGCCACGGCACGCATCGCGTACGGGCGGGATTCGCTGCAGTTCGGTGACCTCCGCTTGCCCGAGGGACGTGGCCCCTTTCCCGTGGTGGTGATGATCCATGGCGGGTGCTGGATGCATCGGCTCGCGTCACTACAGAACACGACGGCGCTCTCGGACGCTTTGCGCGACGCCGGTGTCGCGACATGGAACGTGGAGTATCGGCGGTACGACAATCCCGGTGGCGGTTGGCCCGGCACGATGCGTGACATCGGCGACGCGGTGGACTCGCTGCGTGGGCTTGCACGACGCTACCCGCTCGACCTCCAGCGCGTCGTGCTCGCCGGGCATTCGGCTGGCGGTCACCTCGCCCTCTGGGCCGCGGCCCGCGCGCGCCTGCCCGTGGGCAGTCCGTTGTACGTGAAGGATCCGCTGCCCGTCGCGGCGGCGATCGCGTTAGGCGGCCCGGGAGACCTGCGCGATTTCATGACGTACGGCCAGCGCAGCTGTGGCGACGCCGTGATCGACAAGCTCCTTGGCGGGACGTTCGATGAGGTGCCCGACCGGTGGCGGCAGGTGTCCCCTGCGGAGATGCTCCCCCTGGGCGTGCGACAGCGCCTGATCGTCGGGGACGCGGACTTCATCATGCCGGAGCGGGCGCGCGACGCCTATGTGGCGCTCGCCAGGAGCAAGGGCGACACCATCGACCTCATCGTGGTGCCCGACGCCGGACACTTCGAGGTGATCGCCCCGGTGGCAAAGGCATGGCCGCAGGTGCGCGACGCGATCCTCGAGCTCTTGCGCTAGGCAAGCAGGCGCTCCGGGCAGCGCTGACTTCCTGCACTCAAGGCCTTGGAGCGGCTTGGGGTCAGACTCCAAGGAGCGGCTTGGAGTCTGACCCCAGGCTCCTTCAAGCCGCTCCTGTCAGTACGACCCCCTGGATAGGTTTGGAGGACGAGGCTTCTGGAGCGGTGAGGCGAAGTGAGCGATACAACCGTCTTTCTCCTTTCTCCAGCAAACTGCGCCGGCAAGCG
>JACMLI010000389.1 GCA_014379705.1 Gemmatimonadaceae bacterium | reverse complement strand
TGACGCGGCGTGTCAACCAGCGCTGGCGCACTGCGAACGCGCACACCTGTCGTCGCTCGACAATCGTCACACCATCCCGCACACTTACGAATGCCCGAGCACACCTTCCAGTGTTACCTGACGCGCCACATGCGAGGCCTTGGACTCGAGGGGTCCGGCGCCTGGGTTCGCGTGAGCGACGGCTTGATCGACCTCACAGGCATCGACGGCGGCCAGGTGCGAATCCGGCTCGACGACATCGCGCGCATTCGCGTTGGCTTCCTCGACAGCAAGGGTCGGAGCTACGAGACGCGCATCTGGACCCCGGGCGCTGAGAAGCCCATGCGCCTCACCCCCACCATTGCGACCTTGGGGGCGTATGGCCACGCCATTCGCTTCGTCACCAGCCAAATGGCCGGGCACCAGCGCCAGGATCGCATCGAGCGGGGCTACTCGAAGTTCGATGCGATCTTCGGGCCGGCGATGATGGGAGTGCTCGTGCTCGCGGCCATGGGGATTTCGATCTTCGCGCTTGGCAACGAACCGTGGTGGGGACGACTCCTCGCTCCGGCCATCCCACTGCTCATCTTCGGCCTCTTGCTGTGGCTCGGCGTGTCGCGGTACTGGCCGCGACCGATCCGCCAACTCTCCGATCTCGACGTCCAGTTGCCACCCACGAAAGCCTTCCGCTGACCTCGCGTGCCTCCATCTCCCGGTTCGACCGACAAGGCCCCCGCCACTCGCGTGCGTGCCTACCTCGCCAACCTCGCGCCTGCGTCGCGCAAGGTCACCAGGCAGTTGCGTGACGCGATCCGTGCCGCAGCGCCCGGGAGTGTGGACGCATTCAGCTACGGGATTCCGGCCGTCGCCGTCGACGGAAGGAAGGTGGTGTGGTACGCCGGGTGGAAGTCGCACTCGAGCCTGTATCCCATCAGCGACGCCACGCGGAAGGCACTCGCGGGGGAGCTCGACGGTCGCGCGAACGACAAGGGGACGGTGCGCTTCGATCATGACGCGCCCCTGCCCGCCGTGCTGATTCGCAAGCTCGTGAAGGCTCGCCTCGTCGAGTTGAAACAGCTGGAGAAGGCACGCCGTTCGAAGTAAGCGCTTCCCCTTCAAGAGACTTTGTGATTCGATCCATTCCCGACGCGCATCGGCAATTCCTCCTGCGCGCCCTCGACACACTCGCCGATGAACCCCGCATCGTCGGAGTCGCCGCCGGTGGGTCGTATGCCAGCGACACGATGGACGAGTTCAGTGACCTCGACCTCGTGCTCGCCACGACCGTCCGCGATCATGCCGGCGTCCTGGAGGACGCGCAGGGGATCGCGGCCTCGCTCGGCCCGCTCGTTGCGGCATTCACCGGTGAGCATGTCCGCGAGCCGCGACTGCTTATCTGCCTGTACGACGGCCCCCCTCCCATTCACGTCGACCTCAAGTTCGTGGCGCTCCCCGACCTTCGGGAACGCGTCGAGGATCCGGTCATCCTGTGGGAACGCGAGGGCCGGCTGACGCAGGCACTTCAGGAGGGCCGTGCGTCGTATCCACAACCCAACGGCCAGTGGATCGAGGACCGTTTCTGGGTGTGGGTGCACTATGCCGCCACCAAGCTCGGTCGCGCGGAACTGTTCGAGGTGCTCGACTTCCTCTCGTTCCTTCGCGGCGTCGCGCTGGGTCCCCTCATGCTCGCACGCGCGCGACAGCGTCCGTCTGGAGTGCGACGCCAGGACCTCGTCCCCCCGACCCTGCGGGACACGGTGGCGTCGTATGACGCGCAGGACGCCGCGCGTGCGCTCCGCGCGAGCATCGCGGAGTATCGCTCGCTTCGCGACGGTCCGGCGCTCATCACGCACAGGGCCGACGCCGAGCGCGTGGCCGTCGCCTACCTCGACGACGTCGCCACGCGCCTGCCCTGAACGTCGCGGAGGGCCGCACGGCCCTTGCGCGGCCGGCATTTGTTTTACATCATAGAACTATGACCGCAGCCAGCATCGCCCCCTTCGAGGTCGTCGTCCTGCTCTCCATCATCCGTCTCGGTGATGACGCGTACGGCCTCGCGGTGCGACGGGATGTGTCGGCGCGCACCGGCCACGACTACTCCGTGGGCGCGATCTACACCACGCTCCAGCGCCTCGAGGACAAGGGCATGCTCAACACGTGGACCAGCGAACCGCTCCCCGTTCGTGGCGGTCGCGCGAGAAAGCATTTCCGCCTGACGAGTACCGGCAGGCGGGCCATGCGTGAGGCCGAACGACGCGCGACCTCGGTCTGGGCGGGCGTCCCCTCCACCCTCCTACCCAGTCGTCCATGATCATGCCACCACGCATGGCCGAGCTGCTGCTCGAAGGATTCGGCGCCGATCCCGGCTACCGCGACGCGATGCTCGGCGATCTTGCCGAGGAGTTCGGGGAGCGCGTCGACCGTGACGGCCTCGCGGCGGCTCGTCGCTGGTACGCACGGGAGACGGTGCGCAGTGTGTGGCCGGTGGTGCGCACCTGGATTCGAGGCCTGGGCTGGCGCGATGCCAGGCACCTCTTCGGCCTCGCGGTGTCGAGCTGGCTGCTCGTCGCCATTCCGCTCTTCGTCGTATTGGCGATCCTGCAGGGGCTGCTGGCACTCGTCGGCATTTTAATGGCCGACCTTCTCCCACTCCTGTTCCTTCCCCTTCTCGCTGCCACTGGCGTGGCGGGAGGTGCGGTGGCTGGTGCGCTCCACGAACGGGCGCCTCTCGCTGCCGCCGCCTTGCTCGGCGCGCTCTTCGCGGTGCAGCAGACCATTGGTGTCGCGCTCGCCTTCGGGCCGGACGCGACGTGGGTGACTCAGCTGATTGTCCCTCCATTGATGCTGGCGTGCACGGTGGCTGGCGGTCTGCTCCGCGTCGCTGCCGTCCTCCGATCGCGGGGCGAGCGGTGCGTCAGCGCGTCCAGAGCAGGATGACGCCGCAGCCGTTCGCCGTGCGGTTGTACTGTGCGGGGACCTGGCTCGCACTCGAGTAGATCTCGATGCCCTCGAGTTGCTCCGGCTGCAACGAGTTGACGTCGAAGAGCCCACTCGCGGGCTGCGTGGAGTTGAAGACGAGGGCCCCATCGAGGTAGACGTCCATGTAGCAGGCCGGCGGGGCACCCGCGTTGCGATCCGCGACGCTCACGCCACCCGCGCGGCAGAAGGCGCAGCCGCCACCTCGCTGGTTCACCGCGCGCCCGCTGGCCACCCACGCCTTGCTGCCACCACGCTTCAAGGCGGCTCCCGGTGCCATCGCGATGATGTCCCCGGTGCGGCGAAGGCCCCCTTCGGCATCGGCAAGTTTGTCGCGCGTAATGAAGTGGCCAGTCCCGCGCTCCCTGCGCTCCATGAACCCGGCCATCTTCCCCGTGGTCGGTGCCGTCGTCGTCACGGTGGCTCCGGCGAGTACCTGCGCCGTGCGCGCGAGGGTGAAGTCCCGCACGATCACTTCGTTCGACTCGATGATCACCTCGCTCCGCACTTCGCGGTAACCGAGCGCGCGCACCTGCAGGACGTGGTCGCCCACAGGGATATCGGCCACCGTGAACCGACCGAGGCTGTCGGTGCGCGTGATCCGGTTCAGCGCGGCGATCGTCAGCGTCGCGCCGACGATCGGGCGCTTCGAGCTGTCCTCGAGCACCTTCCCGACGACCTCTCCCTGCGCCCGCAGCGCATTCGGCACCAGGCCGAGGGCGCACGAGATCGCGCCTAGCTCGAACAGGCGGCGCTTAGAGCGCCGGAGCAGCGCCATGTCAACGCCTCCCGGCAAGCGCTGCCGCGATCGCCTGCTCCGCGAGTGGCGCCATCAGTCGATAGCCGGCCTCGTTAGGGTGCACGCCATCGCCGGCCAGCGACGCGGGCAATCCCTGCCGTTCGTCGGCCATCGCCGAGTGGTAGTCGAGGTAGATGGCGTCGTGCGTTGCGGCGTACGTTCGCATCCACGCATTGAGGGCCACGATCTTCGGGCCAGGTGCGAGCCCCGGCTTCCAGGGATAGTCGAACACGGGCAGCACCGACGACAGCACCACGCGAATCCCGTTCGCCTGCGCGATCTCCGTCATCGAGGCGAGGTTGTCCTGGATCATCTCCAGCGTCGACGGTCCCGTGTTACCCGCGATGTCGTTCGTGCCGGCCAGGATCACCACGACCTTCGGCGCAAGCGCGACGACATCCTGCCGGAAGCGCACGAGCATCTGCGGGGTCGTCTGCCCGCTGATGCCGCGTCCGATGTACGGCTTCCCGGGGAACATCGTCGGGAAGTGCGTCGCCCACCCCTGCGTGATCGAGTTGCCGTAGAACACGACGCGCGCCTCATCCCCTCGCGGCGCCGGCAACGCGGCGTTGGCCTCGCGATACCGCTGCAGCCAGGCCCAATCGTTCCGCAGCCGCTCGTCGTTCGACTGGGCCTCGAGCCCGACGCTGGTCAGCAGCAGGAGCGACACGGTGGTGAGGGCACGAAGGGCGGGCATCGGCTTGACGGGTGGAAGCGGTTGAAGCATACAGTGACCCTTGGGGACCCGGGCGTCCACCTCAGGGGCGCCGGGGGACTCTCACCGGAACCGCGAGCGCCCCCCCTCGATACCCGGCAGCCGCAGGAGCACTGGCCAGGGCTCAGAGCTGATATGTTCGGGCATGCCTCGTATCCTCGATCAGCGCGCGCTGGCGCTTGCTCTTCTGTCATGTGTCCTCGCGGGGGCGTGCGCGCCGCGTCGCGTCACGCCTGTGCGACCTGCCGGGACGTCCATGACCGGTCTCCCGGCCTCGCTCGTCGGCGACTACGTCGATGACTACGACAATCGCTACACGATCACGGCGCAGGAATGGCGGCAACTCCCGCGCTCGCGACACCACATTGTGCGCGTGGACTCCGCCGGCCACTACCTGATCGCGCGCAACGACTCCTCGAACCGGACAGCGCCGAACAAGTGGATGCGCATCGACTGGATCGCGCTCGATGGCATGGCGCCGTACACCTGGGGCTACTGCTACAGCACCTGGCAGGCGCCGACCGAAGCCGCGGCGGATACGGTCCGAGTCGCCCGCCGTGACACGCCTCGCACGGGCTGCAATGGGTATCCGTTCACGCGGATGCGTCCCGCGCCACCCCGCGAACCTCGCCCTTAGGTCCCGCAGATCTCCATCCCGACAATCGACTCGACGTGATTTCGCTCCTCCTGCTGCATGGTGCGCTCGGAGATCGCGCACAACTCTCGCCCCTGGCGCGGCTGCTCGCCGAGTGGTACGACGTGCACGCGATCGAGCTCGAGGGGCACGGAACGACGCCAATACCGGGCGACGCGTACGACCTCGCGCGATTCCGGGACAACGTACGTCATGCGATGGCGGAGCGCGGAATGGAGCGTGCCGCAATCTTCGGGTACAGCATGGGCGGCTATGTCGCGCTCTCGCTCGCCGCGGAGTCACCCGATCTCGTGAGCGCCATCGTGACGCTCGGCACCAAGCTCGCATGGTCGCCGGAGGCGGCGGCGCGGGAGACCAGCCGGCTCGATCCGGTCGCCATTCGCGCCAAGGTACCGAAGTTCGCAGACCTGCTCGAACGTCGACACGCCGGGGCCGGCGGCTGGGAGCTCGCGCTCGCGCGTGGCGATGTCGCGGTCGTCCCCGCCACGCCGCATCCGTTCGAACAGGTTCGGGTACCGCTCGTCGCCGCATTGACGCGCGACTTCCTCGACGTGGCACTCTCCACCCAAACTTCGAAACCCGCATGACCTCGTTGCAGGCGCTCTACCCGGATGACTTCGCGCATTGCCACGGCTGCGGGCGACTCAACGCGCAGGGGCTGCACCTCGAAAGCGAGTGGCGCGATGGCGAGACCGTCGCCCGCTTCACGCCGTCACCGCAGCACATCGCGCTTCCCGGGTTTGTCTACGGCGGGCTGCTCGCGTCGCTCGCCGATTGTCACGCCATGGCTACGGCGGCCGCGGCCAGCATGGCGGCCGCGGGGGAAGTGCCCGGCCGCGATCCGACGCCTCGCTTCGTCACCGCCTCGCTCCACGTCGACTACCTCCGGCCGACGCCGCTCGGTCCGGTGCTGGAACTGCGCGGTCGTGCCGTGGAGGTGAAGGAGCGCAAGGTCGTGGTCGAGCTCACCATCTCCGCTGCGGGCTCGGAGTGCGCCAAGGCCCGCGTCATCGCCGTGCGCGCCCCCGCGAGCATGCGCGCAGGGGCCTAACGAGGCGGCATCGTCCCGTCGAAGTACTCCACGATCAACTGCGCCACCCGCCCGATCCGGTCCTCGGCCTCGCCGTACGGGCCGTGGATGCCGTTGAGGAAGAATGACACCACGATGGGGCCCGATCGCGCGGAGATGATGCCGACGTCGTTGGCGAGCACCGGTGGGAAGTCGCCCGTCTTGTGCGCCACGGCCACCGACAGGAAGTGCGGCAGGCGCCGCGCTCCGGACTGTTGCGCCCGCAGCATGCGGATCATGTCGCTGCACGCCGCCTTCGACGCGAGGGCCGGTGTCGCAACGACGCCCTCGCTACACCGCTGAATGCCCTCGAGCAGCCGGCCCGTGCCGCGCGGCGTCATGGTGCCGAGCCAGTAGCTCGGGTCGCCGTTGGTCTTCTCGTCGCGATTGCCCGTCAGGGCAGCGTACTTTGCGAAGAGCTCACCCGTCGTCATGTTCAGCTGCAGCGCGTCGCCGTAGCCGCCGCGCCGCAGGAACTCGTTCACCGGCGCCGTGCCGCCCACCTTCGCGATCGCGAGGTCGGTGGCCGTGTTGTCGCTCGTGACAATCATCTGCAGCAGGACATCGCGGAACGTCGGTTGCAGCCCTTCGTCGTGATAACGGAAGATCCCGGAGCCACCGCGGATGTCCGCCGCACGGATCGTGATACGCTCGGCGAGCGAGAGCTTGCCCGCGTCGGCCAGCTGGAACGCCAGCACCATCACCGGGATCTTGATCACGCTGGCGCTGTTGAACGCCCGGTCGCCGTTTACAGCCGCCTCCTCACCCGTAGTCAGGTGCTTCACCCACACCCCGGCCGTGCCGGGGAAGCGCGCCAGCTCCGCATCAAGAAGGCGCTGAAGTCCACTGGAGGACCGTGCCCCCTGGGCCGCGAGCGGACTCGTGAGACATGGCATGAGCGCCGTGAGAAGCGTCAATCGAAGGAGCCGCGTCATTGGCAGGAGGCGATGAAGGGGAGGGTCCCGCCCATCATCGCGCGTGACCACCCCCTGCGCAACACCACCCGACCGCCCGGTCGTCCCCGGGCGGGGCGCCTAACGTGAGAGGGCGTCGAGCAGGACCGCCGCCATGGCACGCGCACCGACCTGGATCGCGCGCTCATCGGCCACGTACTCCGGAGCGTGCGGCTGCCCGACCCAGCCGCGCGAGGCGTTCGACACGCCGAGGTAGAAAAACACCCCGGGAATGCGCGCCTGGAACGAGCCGAAGTCCTCGCTGAAGGCCGGGGGAATCGTCGTCACTCGCGCGACGTTCGATGCGCCCAGCGCCACACCTGCCGCCTCCGCCGCACGATCGGCCAGCACCGTGTCGTTCGTGACACCCGCGATCGTCATGGGTTCATACGTCCCCGCAACGGTAATGCCGGCTGCCACGGCGCTGCTCAGCCCCTGCGTAATCGCTGTTCGCGTGCGCGCGCGGGAAGCCGCACTCGCGACGCGCACCTCACCCTGCAGGCGTGCCTGCGTGCCCGACACGTTGCGGCTTGTGACCTGCAAGAGCACGAAGTCCGGGGGCTGCGAGATGGTGACCTGCTCTGGCCCGATCGTACCGAGCGTGAGCAGCCGCGCCGCCACCGCATCGGCCGCGGCCGACAGGTCACCTGCGCCACTGATGGTCACCTCGAACCGGTCACGTCCCGCCATCATTGGCCCGGGCGTCGTGGCGATGCGTCCGACCTCGTATGGCGCGGTGTGCAGTCCATAGATCGCCGTCGGCGTCGGGCTCGCGAACACGTTGTCAGCCAGCATCGCGTTCGCCCCCGTCGCCCGCTCTTCGGCGGGCTGGAAGACAAACACCACGGTGCCAGTGAGCGAGTCGCGCACCTGCCGCATCATGGTGGCAACGGCGAGCCCGATCGTGGTATGGAGGTCGTGGCCGCAGATGTGCCGGATCCCCGGCGTCAACGACCGGAAGTCCACGGGATCGGGCGCGGCTGAGGGAACCGCGTCCATGTCCGCCCGGTACGCGATCACCGGTCCGGAACGCCCCCCGCGAAGGATCGCCACGACTCCATGGCCTCCGACGCCCGTACGAACCTCGAGCCCCAGCTGCCGCATCGCCGTTGCCACCACCGCGGCCGTGCGCTGCTCCGAGCCGGACACCTCCGGATGACGATGCAGGTCGCGCCGGAATTCCACGAACCGCGCCGAGTCCCTGACCAGCACGGATTGCAGCTGGTCGCCCACCGGCCCCGGGGGGATCGGAGCCAGCAGCACGCCAGCCGGCGACTGCCGGCAGGCGAGGGTGGCGAGGAAACAGAGTGAAAGAGTGCGGGCGAAGGTCATCGCGACGGATCAGCAGGATGCCAACGTGGGGGATCCCAGCGGCCAACGACACCCATCGATGACAGAACGTCCGGCCCGCGTGGCAGGCCGGACGTTGAGTCCGCGGTGTAGAACGTCCCGGTCAGAACGGGGGGATGAACAGGTTGACCTTTTCCCCCGCCGCGACCGTGATCTCATCGCTGACCTGGTTGCCGCGAGCCCCGATCGGGTGCACCGCGAACCGTAGCGAAGCGCCACTGAACAACAGGTCGCGTGGGATGGTGAGCTTTCCGACCGTCAGCCCGGTCACCGTTCCCAGCCGCTGCACCCGCAGGCCGTGCACGGCATAGATGACCGCGTCGTTGAAGGCCGTGTTCTCCACTTCCAGGACGGTGCGCCCCTTCTTCATGGTCGCCTCGTCGGTCGGGTACCGATATGCGACGGGCTTCCCCAACCCCGTCACCAGCGCTGCACCCAGCGCAAAGTGCATCATCATCGCCCGCATGTGTTCCTCACAGAGAGTGTACGCCACTCTCTACACGCACAGGGAAGGGCGTTCCGCGGTTCCGGGGCGACGGTTGTCCGGACCTTGACCTCCCATTTGGCGGGCGGCGATCCGTGTTGGCGGCCCGGGAGTGACTCTTGAGGGGGCGCCGAGCCTTGACCCGGGGTGAACGCGGGCAACTGCGGGAGTCTAGCCTTGACCCGGGGTGAACGCGGGCAACTATTGATGCGTACTGGATTTGGCCCGCCCCGACCGGCGGTGCAGCCCCCGCTCCTGCCTTCTCGAGGTCACCCCATGCGCAGGTCTTTGTTCGCCCTCGTCCCGCTTCTCGCCCCCTTGGGTCTCGCGGCCCAGGCGCCCCGCCCCATGACCTTTCTCGACCAGCAGCTGATGAAGCAGGCGGGGTCGCCTGCGCTGAGCGCGGACGGGTCACGGATGCTCTACACCCTGTCGGTGCCTAACTGGAAGGAAGCGAAACGCGCCACGGACGTCTTCGTGGTCAACACCACGGGGGGCCTGTCGACCACGCGCCAGCTCACCTTCACGAAGGACAAGAACGAGAACACCCCGCGCTGGTCGCGCGACGGAAGGTTCTTCGTCTTCTCGTCCAACCGCGACGGTGCAACGAGCCAGCTCTACGTGATGTCGCCGGACGGCGGCGAAGCGCAGAAGATCACCGACGCAAAGGACGGCGTGGGCAACTACGCCTTCACCCGGGATGGCAAGTCGCTGGTCTTCGCCGCCGGCAAGCAGGACGAGCAGCAGCTCTGGATCATGCCCGTGGAGGGCCTCGCCGAGGCAAAGGCGACGCCCCTCACGAAGCACGCGACACCGATCGGCAACTGGCAGGTCTCGAAGGACTCGCGGCGCGTCTTCTTCCTGTCCCCCGACTCGGTGGACAAGGCAAACAAGGACCGCATGGAGAAGAAGTTCGACGTGCGTATCCGCAACCTCGACGTTCCGCTCAACCACTTCTGGATGGTGGACCTCGCCAGCGGCCAGGAGAAGCGCCTCACCCAGAGCAGCGACATGTCCGTGGAGGGCTTTTCGCTCTCCGACGACGGCAAGTGGGCCGGCGTGCGCGGACAGCCGAACGACCGTTTCGTGCGCACGACCAATGAAGCCAACAACAGCGGGGAGCTCTACCTCCTCAACATCGATTCGGGCAACCTCGAGCGCCTGACGACCAACAAGGAGATCTCGGAGAGCAACCTCTCCTTTGCTCCCGACGGCCGCACCATCGCCTTCTCGGCGTCCGACGACTTCGTGTACTTCAAGTCCAACAAGGTCTACACGCGCGCGATCGACGCCGTGAACGGCCCGTGGACGAAGCTCGGTGGCAGCTACGACGGCGACGTGACCGTCGGCTGGTGGAGCCCGGACTCGAAGACGATCTACTACGGCGATGGCGTGAAGGCGACCAACCAGCTGATGCAGCTCGACGTCGCGTCGAACACGGTGAAGCAGGTCACGGACTTCAAGGCCGCCGTGAACGCGAACCTCGATGACGAAAGCGGCAAGATCCTCATCACCTACGCCGACCCGAAGACGCCGCCCACGCACTTCGTCGTCGACAATGTCGGACAGGTAGCCAACAAGTCTGCCTGGCGCCAGGTGACCAACGCGAACCCGCAGGTCGCGTCCTTCCAGCTCGGCGAGGAAGAGGAGATCTGCTGGGCCTCGGTCGACAAGAAGCAGACGTGCGGTATCCTCGTGAAGCCGGTCGGCTACGAGGCGGGCAAGCGCTACCCGCTCATCGTCGCGATCCACGGCGGCCCGCAGTCGGCCGACGTCCTGGGCTTCAACGGCGGCTACGGCGCCCAGGCGTACGCCGGCGACGGCTACATGGTCCTCAAGCCGAACTACCGCGGCTCCACGAATTACGGCGAGGCCCACAAGTGGGGCATCGTCAATGACTACTTCAAGAAGGGCTACGAAGACATCATGACGGGCGTGGACCAGCTCATCGCCAAGGGGATGGTGGACGGGGACAAGATGGGAGTGCTTGGTTGGAGTGCCGGTGGGCACTGGACCAACTGGATCATCACGCACAACACGCGCTTCAAGGCCGCCTCGTCGGGCGCCGGCACCGTGAACTGGATCTCGATGTACGCCCAGTCCGACATGCAGCACGTGCGCATGCACTACCTGGGCAACAAGCTCCCGTATGGCGACTTCGAGCCGTACTGGAAGCAGTCGCCGATCCGCTACATCTCGGCAGCCAAGACCCCGACGATGATCCACGTGGTCGACGGCGACCCGCGCGTGCCGCGCCCGCAGAGCGAAGAGCTGCACATGGCGCTCAAGAAGCTCGGCGTGCCGACCGAACTGTTCGTGTACCCCGGCATGACCCACGGCATCACCGAACCGCGCAACCAGCTCCTCAAGGCGGTCGCCGAGAAGGCCTGGATGGACCACTACATCCTCGGGAAGGGCGGCTTCAAGTGGCAGGATGTGCTCAAGACGCTCGAGGAAGGGGAGCAGAAGGCGGTCACGACCACGAGCCCGTAGGGCTCGTGGTCGGACGAGTGGACGAGATGGACGAGATGGACGAGTAGACGAACCACATGCGCGTGAACAACGCCGGGTCCCCGAAGGGGCCCGGCGTTTCTCATTTGCGTCTACCTCGTCCACCTCGTCTACTCGTCTACCTCGTCCCTATTGCCTTCACATCACTCTTGAGCGCATCGCGATTGATCCACCAACGCTCCCCAAACGGCGTCTTCGCCGGCCAGACCTCGTCCAGCGAGTTCCCGTCGTACATGATGCCGCCCTTCATCACGTACCGGATGTTCCGCGTCTGGCGAATATCATCCAGCGGGTTCCCATCGAGCACGAGCAGGTCGCCGAGCTTCCCCACGGCGAGCGATCCCGTCTCCTTCTCGATCCCGATGAACTTCGCGCCGTGAATCGTCCCGACCTCGAGCGCGCCCAGGGAGCCTAACGCGGATGCCACCATCCACACCTCCCAGTGCGAGCCCAGGCCATGCTGCTGGCCGTGCGAGCCGATCGCACCGTACCCACCCTCCGCGATGATGTCGCCGAGCCCCCGGGCGAGCAGCGGGAAGCTGTAGTCGGTCTTCGGCCGGAGCATCCGCCGGCGCGTCTGCGGAACCAGCATCTGCCAGGGCAACCAGGCCTGCAGCTTCGCGTCCCTGAACACGTCGCTCTCGGCGTACCAGTAGTCCTCGTTCCACGCCGACGTCCCACCCACGGCAAACGTCGGGCTGTAGAAGGCGCCGGCCTTGCCGAAGAACTTTGCGACGTCGCCGTAGATCGGGACGTAACCCCACGGATGCTCCCATCCCGTCTGCCCGTCCATGATCATCGACATGTTGAACTCGATGTCGCCCCCTTCCGCAGTGACCCGGAGCCCGTGCTTGCGCGCGACGTCGCTCACCCACTGCCGCTGGTCGCGGCGCGGCTGCGAGTACTGCTTCATCGTCACCGCTCCCCAGCTCTGCAGGCGCTTGATGTTCTGCTCCGCCACCGCGTGCGAGGCGAGGTCGTTCTGGCGCTGCGCATCACCGGCGTACAGCGGATCACCTGAGCTGTACGTGCGCGGGCCGATCATCATTCCCGCCTCGACCATCTGCGCCGTCGGAAAGACATTGCCACTCCACATCGAGTTGTCGAGGGTCGTCGTGACGCCGAACGCCATGTAGATCGCGGACTCCCAGTTCTTTCGCGGCAGCACGCCTTCGTGATCGCGATGGTGGTGGGCGTGGAGGTCGATCAGGCCTGGCATGATGGTTTTGCCTGACGCGTCGATCACCTGCGCTCCCTGCGTTGTACACACTCCAACGCACTGAATGCGGCCATCCCGCACCACCACCGTGCCTCGCGCAATCACCTGGCGGTTCTCCATCGTGATGATCCGCGCATTGGTCAAGGCGATCGACCCCGACGGCACGCGCTTCGGCACCTTGAGCGTGATGGTCACGGTGTCGGCCTTGTTGGTGCGTACGTCCACGGCGATGATGCGATTGCCGCTCGCGAACTCCGCGGTCACGCTGTCTCGCCAATGCGGGAAGAGCCCGCCCTCCAGCGACAGCTGGCGCGCGGGCAGGCGTCCGGTGCGCCCATGTTCGATCCGGGGCGCCACATCACCCGTGCCCGCCAGCGGGAACGAGATCAGGTACGCGTTGTCGCCCTCCTGGTACAGCAGCCACTTGCCGTCTGGCGAGATCGAGGCCTCGTCGACGAATGGAAACGTCAGGTGCACCTTGCGATCACCACCGTCGCGATTGATCGACACGTAGTCGGTGCCCGCAGGCTCCGCAGGCACGCCGGCCTGCGCCGCCTCCGCACCATGCGTCTCCGGGAAATAGATCCTGCCGCCCGGACCATAATGCGCCTGCACGATCGGTCGCCGAGGCATGCCGGGACGACTCGCGGAGAACGGCCGATTCACTTCGGTGATCATCCGCTCTGTCGTCCCGTCCGCAGAGACGCGACGCAGCTCGTACCACGTGTTGTTCGAGACGGAGTGCTGCCGCAGGAAGCCGCCGTTCCCGCGCGTGACGATGAGCTCACTGCCGTCGGGCGCCCACACCGGCTGGAGGTACTCGCCCGCGACTTTCGTGAGGCGCACCGGCTCGCCGCCAGCTGCGGGCACCTTCCAGAGCGACCCGAGCTTCTCGTCGTCGAACGTCGTGAACGCGATCCACTGGCCGTCGGGGGACCAGACCGGCGACAATTCGACCGACGTGAACGACGCGGGGGTCAATCGCCGTGGGCGAGCGTTAGGCACGTCGGTGACCCACACCTTCCCGGCGCCCTCGAATGTCGCGCGCTTCCCGTCGGGGGAGCGCGACGCCCAGCGCAGGTACTGCACGTCGAGAGTGTCATCACGAATCGGCCGCGCGGCGAGTGCCTGCTCGGAGATCGTGCGCTGCACGCGCGCCGTGAACGGAATCTCCGAAACGCCGCCACTCGCGACGTCGAGGCGGCGAACCTTCCCACCCTGCGAGATGATGATCCCCTTCCCGTCCGGCGTCCACGCGTAGCCTGGCAGCACGCGCGAGATCTTCCCGCCCTCGGCCATGTCGACCTCGATGGGATCCATGATCACCCGCTCGCTGCCACTCTCCATGTCACGCAGCCAGAGCGCGGTGCGCGGCCCGAACTCGAGTCCCTTGAATTCG